>JAAZLM010000238.1 GCA_012799315.1 Clostridiales bacterium
CGCCAAGTTCACTATCAAGCATATATAGTCCTTTGGCATCGTCGCCGAATAGTTCATATTTACCTATTAACTCTTGTGCGGTTGCCTCTTCTTCAGCTTGCTCAGCGATGAACCAATCAAGGAATTGGCTAGTACGATAATCTTTATCCGCCTGTGCTTCAGAATATATATCATTGATTAGGCTTGTTACATACTTTTCATGTTCAAGCGCCATTGTTAGCGGTGTCTTAAAGTTTTCATAGCTGGCATCGGGTGCATCAATAGCACTGAGCACAACATCTATATCGCTGTTATGTAGATACTGTGAGATGAGCATCGCATGATCGAATTCTTCCCTAGCTTGGAGCTTGAACCAATGTGCGAATCCGTTTAGATTCTCCGAAATATAGTAGTTGGACATATCAAGATAGAGATATGCAGAATATAATTCCTTATTCACCTGCTGTTGTAGAAGATCCTTAACTTTACCGTTCATCATAATATCCATCCTTTCATTATTTGACCTTGAAAATGCTAACTTTTCTTGGTATAATATTTATATAAAATCGGTTTATATAATAACACTTGAGATTCAAGATACGAACTAAGTGTTTAACTTTAATTCTATTATAAATTATAGTATTATTTTTTTCTGTGACAACATCACAAACAAATTTTTATTTTAGATTTATATTCTAAATATACTATTATTCGAGGAGGGGCTAATTATAAATAATACGCTTATTGCTTTTTTGCTTACACTTCTAGCTGGATTGTCGACTGGAATCGGCAGTTTGATAGCTTTTTTCGCTAAGAAGACGAATACGAAATTCCTTTCTGTTTCACTCGGATTGTCGGCTGGTGTAATGATTTATGTATCCATGGTTGAAATTTTCCCAGAGGCGCATAGCTCATTATCAAGGCATTTTAATAGCAAGACTGCGATGATAATAACTGTTGTAGCCTTTTTCGCTGGTATGATACTAATCGGACTGATTGATAGTTTCATCCCGTCCGACCAGAATCCGCATGAGGCGAAATCCGTCGAAGATATGGATGCTGACAATATAGCGAAGAATAAATTGATGAGAACAGGTGTCTACACTGCTCTTGCCGTTGGTATTCATAACTTCCCCGAAGGACTTGCTACATTTGTGTCGGCATTGAAGGATCCTAAACTTGCAATACCGATCGTGGTTGCGATAGCTATTCACAATATCCCCGAGGGGATCGCCGTGTCCGTTCCAATATATTATGCTACCGACAGTAGGAAGAAGGCCCTAATCTACTCATTTACTTCCGGCTTATCGGAGCCGATCGGAGCTATAATTGGATATGCACTGCTAATGCCCATTATGAACGAAGTGGTCTTTGGTATACTATTTGCGTCCGTCGCTGGCATTATGGTATTCATCTCCCTAGATGAGCTGCTCCCCGCTGCGCAAGAGTACGGTGAACACCATTCCGCTATTTATGGGCTTATTGCGGGAATGGCCATAATGGCATTTAGTCTTATACTATTTATGTGAGCGTTCTGTATTAATTATCACAAAATTCAAGCTGCATACTGTGTAAAATGCCTATTCCCATAATAAAATATGATTTTTTATGCGATTATTATTGATTTTTATACAATATACTGTTATAATCTCTGTATAAGATTTTATCCGATTTAATGATAATAAGGCTTTGTTACAGCTCTATTTGCTAAATGGGTAAAAAATTATCAATGTATATTCATTGCATAAAATTACATGGAGGAAATAATATGAAGAAATTGATTTTAGGAATCGTTATTGCAACATTATCATTAACTATTCTACTAACTGGATGCGGATCATCCAAAGACACAATTATCATGGCGACTGAGGCGGGATTCGCCCCATACGAATATACTGATGATGGTAAAACTGTTGTCGGCGTTGACGTTGATATTGCAAATGAAATTGCAAAAGCACTAGGTAAGAAGCTTCAAATCGACAATACGGATTTTGATAGTGCTTTACTATCAGTACAACAAGGTAAGGCGGACTTTGCAGCTGCTGGAATTTCAGTAACTCCTGACCGTCAAGAAGATATGGATTTCTCAATCGAATATGCTGTATCAAAGCAAGTTATTGTAGTAAATAAATCTGCCAATAGGATTAACAGTGCCGACGATATAAAAGAAGATACAAAGGTCGGCGTTCAGCAAGGAACTGTTGCAGACTTCTATTTCACTGATGATGTGAAAACCGATATTAAAAGGTATCCCAAATTCCTTCAAGCGGCGGAAGAATTAAAGAACGATAAAATTGATTGCGTTGTTATGGACTCCCTCCCTGCTGAAGAAATGGTAAAGAACAACGATTCACTTGAAGTTCTTGATGGTGAGGTATTCACCGATTCATATGCTATCGCTGTTCAAAAAGGAAATCAAGAATTACTGGACAAAATTAATGACGTTCTACAAAAGCTACTCGATGAGGGGAAAATTGATGAATTCACCGTTAATCACACAACAAAATAATCACTTATATATTAAAGGGCACAATGTGCCCTTTAATAATGATTTCAAATAATGCGGGAGGTCCGAATTTTGGAACAAATACTGAACTGGTTTAACGAAAAGGTGCTAGTCTGGCTTGAAGGAATATGGAACAACTTCCATCGTGCTTTTATTGAAAAAGGACGTTATATTGCATATATAGATGGATTTAAATTAACTCTCTTTGTTTCATTCTTCGCCGTAATATTAGGTGTCATTATCGGTCTAATTGTGGCAGTCCTGAAATATACATCGGCAAGGAACAAGCGGCTGAAGATTTTTGGCATGATTAGCAATTTATATATTACTATAATTAGGGGTACTCCTGTTTATGTGCAGCTACTCATAATTTATTATGTTATATTCACTTCAAGGGGTACATCCCCTCTCGTGGTTGCGATAATTTGCTTCGGAGTGAATTCAAGCGCATATGTAGCTGAGATTATTCGTGCCGGCATTGAGGCGGTCGATAAAGGGCAGATGGAGGCCGGCAAGTCGCTTGGGTTGAGCGGTATTCAGTCCATGACTTCAATTGTTCTACCGCAAGCAATTAAAAACATTCTTCCGGCACTCGGTAACGAATTCATCGTATTAATAAAAGAGACCGCTATCGTCGGTGTTATTGCTGTCAATGACGTTACAAAAGCGGCACAAAATGTGAGTGGCATAACATATGACTTACTCACACCGCTAATCATAACTGCGGTGATGTATTTAGTCGTTGTTGTGTTATTAACAAAGCTACTCGGATACTTTGAAAGGAGGTTGGCTCAAGGTGATCGACGTTAAGAAGCTGAACAAATCATTCGGTGATAATCATGTTCTTAAGGATATTGATGAGCATATCAGCCGTGGTGAAAAGGTCGTAATAGTTGGGCCATCGGGCTCTGGGAAAAGTACTTTTCTACGTTGCTTGAATTTGATGGAGATACCCTCATCGGGAGATATATTCTTTGAAGATAAGAATATCACAAAAACAAAGGGCAAGCAATTGAATGCGATGCGTCAAAAGATGGGGATGGTATTCCAACATTTTAATCTATTCCCGCATCTGACAATCCTAGATAATATCACTCTAGCACCGATAAAGCTAAAGCTGATGAGTAAAAAGCAAGCACAGGAAAAAGCAATGCAGCTGCTCAAACGTGTCGGACTTGTTGATAAGGCAAAGCAGTATCCGAACCAACTATCCGGCGGACAAAAGCAGCGAATCGCCATTGTGCGAGCCCTTGCAATGAATCCGCAGGTTATGCTATTCGATGAGCCAACATCGGCACTTGATCCTGAAATGGTGGGCGAAGTTCTTGATTTGATGAAGCAGCTCGCTATTGATGGCATGACTATGGTAGTTGTAACTCATGAAATGGGATTTGCTAGAGAGGTCGGCTCACGGGTGTTATTCATGGATGAGGGCAGGATTGTTGAGCAGAATACTCCAAAGGAGTTTTTCGACAGTCCGCAGAATCCCCGTCTAAAAGACTTCCTATCAAAGGTATTGTAAATTCTACATCCTCGAATATCGGGGATGTTTTCTTTTTATTGAACTTATTACATCCTATTGATTTCCATATATATTTGTATTATAATTAAATTTAACCTATTTTACACCATATTTAATATCAGATTCGCCATAAATCATATTCAAAGACACAACTATCTAATTCTTTTTGTTTGCGGTTTAAAGAGCGGCATTAACATAGATAATCGCCTTTAAATAAAAATATGAAAAGAGGATCTGATGATGAAAAAGCGAAAACTACTGTCGATGCTAATTGCGATTATGCTATTAGCGGTCAATGTAATGGCGGGTTATACGACAGCCGCCGCCGAAAGCCCTTATTACGGATTAAAGTTGCACTATGTTGGTGAGAACCACGACTTCATCGATGTGGGAATTATAACTATCCAGGGTGGACAATTTTCCGATGGATCGTGGTACAAGCAATTGGAACATGATAAACTTAGCGACGTTATTGCCGATGTGCAAATCAATCCAATTGATGAAGTTAGCATTTCTATCTTCACATCGAATTGGGTGCAACTTGGCTCATGCAAGATTCCACGCTCGCAATTTGTTAGCTCGGGTGGGAATGTGCTGGCTTGGTTCATCGAGGGGGAGGGCATTGTTTTTACAAATCCAAATGAAGGTACAACAACAACGACGACTACCATGGCGACTACTTCTGCAACTACTACAACTCAATTAACAACATCAACTAGTACGACAACTGCCACTACGACTTCTACAACGGCGCCGACAACAATAACGACAACTACTAGTACAACTCAATCAACGGACATTCCCGATGGATATTACAAGCTGGTGATTAACTCTACTAGCAACAATGATGTGGGGATGATTGTCATTGCAGGGTGCCAAAGTATGTTAAGTGATGGCATTCCAACGTGGTGGCATAACTACCCTGTGCTCAGTGGGGACAATCTCCTTACAGTGTATGTGAATGTTACCGAATCCGTGGAGATTAGCTTCCTTACAATGGGTTGGACGAATCTAGCCGATGCATCTATACCTGCATCAAAATTCACTAGCGATACATTGAATGTCTGGTATGTTGATGGTAAAATTTCTTATACTAAGCCCGATGAAGGGCAAACGACAACTTCTACCACTACTACGACACAAACAACAATGCCGACTACTTATACCACTACAACTACCGGGAAGACAACTTCCCCTACTGGAACTACTACAAATACAACATCTGCTACAACAAGCTTAACTACGGAAATAACTACAACAACTCAGCGGGAGATGAATGCAATGGAGTTAGTGCGTGATATGAAGGTTGGATGGAATCTTGGGAATTCACTCGATTCTAAGCCGACTTGGTTCACTAATGGAACTGTTGAACAATATGAAATGTCATGGGGCAATCCTGTTACAACTAAGGCAATGATCGATATGGTAAAGGCGGCAGGATTTAATACGATTAGAGTCCCGACAACATGGGAAGAAAAATTAGGCCCAGCGCCGAACTATATCATTCGTGAGGACTGGATGAATAGAGTGCAGGAAGTTGTCGATTACTGCATCGATAATGATTTATATGTAATTTTAAACATTCACCATGAGGATTGGCACTTCCCCTCCTATGAAAATTTGGAAAGTGCAAGTAAGCAGATGGTGAAGGTTTGGGAGCAAATTGCCGAGCGGTTCAAGGATTATGATGAGAAGCTTATTTTTGAGGGAATGAATGAGCCACGCATGATGGGAACACCGCTTGAGTGGAATGGCGGAACTGCAGAAGCACGGGACGTTATTAACATTCTAAACGGTGTATTCCTTGATACAATAAGAGCAGCCGGCGGCAATAATCCTACAAGATTCCTAATGTTGCCTACTTATGCAGCGTCCCCCTCCCCCGTTACTGTGGAGGCAATGACTATCCCAAATGATGATAGAATTATCGTGTCTATACACGGATATACCCCATATAACTTTACTATCAATACTGAGGGCACTCCATATTGGAGTGTTGACAATCCGCAGGATAGACGTGAAGTAGATGAGTCAATTGATCTGCTATACAGGACTTTTGTCAGCAAGGGCATACCCGTTGTAGTGGGGGAATTCGGCGCATCGAACAAGAATAATATCGCCGATAGAGCCGCTTGGACAGAATACTATGTGAGGAAGGCTAGTGAGGTCGGCATTACCTGCGTTTGGTGGGATAATGGAGCATTCACTGGTGAAGGCCAACTATTCGGAATACTCAACAGGAATGAACTCAGGTGGCAATATCCTGAAATTGTAGATGCTTTAATGCGTGGAGTGGAAAATTATAACTAGAAGAATACCCCCATCTAAATGATGGGGGTATTCTTTTAAGAGGAAATCTATATATTTATTTGAGGAGAACAATAGAATATGGAGGGAGGGTCAATTCATCTCCCTCTAAAACCGGGTCCGTGCCCGTCGTGGTCATATAACCACGAATGCCTTTATAGTTATAATCAGCTTTATTAAACTGAATTTCTTTTTCTTGCTCCGATATGTTGTAAATTATATATAGGTCACTATCATTATATGTCTTTTTAATTGCGCAAATATCGATGTCGTTCGTATCAATTGAGGTGATAAATCCACGTGCAATTTCGGGATTTTCATTCCTTAACCTTAATCCCCTTTTGAAAAAATTGAGGATTGAGCCTTCGTCAGTTAATTGTTGTTCAACACTGGGGAATTTATGATCCGCTTGACTTGCATTCGTTGGCGGATTCGTTATCCCTTCATCGTCTGTATCTGACCATAGCATCGGCATTCGTTTATTTTCATCTATGCCGCTACCACTCATGCCGATTTCTTCACCATAGTATACGAACACACTTCCATTCATAGTAAGATTCATTCCTGCCGCCATCTTGATCTTCTGCTCATCGTATGAGAAGTAGCCAGATCCCCTGGCGGTATCGTGATTTGTGAAGAATGGCGCATCAATGCCATCGGCATTGAAAGAGGCGATCCTATCCTGAGAATATACTAATGCCTCTCCGAATGCTTTTGCTGAATTTTCAAGTCCTGTGTAATTGATTGTCTTGACAATTTTACCCGTTTGTTCAGCAAAGGCAAAATTGAACACACTATCGATTCCACTTTCATAATACTTTGTCAGCTCGGTAAATGAATCCCATACTTCCGCAACAATGTAGCAATCTTCATCGATAGATTTGCAGTATTTATTGATCCAGTCAAGTATCTCGATATTCTTTTCCGTTCCGCCCGTGTAATATTCTTTTACTGCGTCAAGGCGGAATCCCCCTACCCCTAAATCCAGCCAATAATCTATTATTTGTTCTATGTCGTGCCTGAGGTCTTCATTAGCTAAATTTAGATCGGGCATCTGATCCCAGAAAATGCATTCATAAAAATAATCACTATTGCCGACACGATGATATTCGTAGCTCGATTGATATTCGTCGGTAAAGTTGTAGTAATTGCAGTATGGGTTATGCTCCCTGCATAGTTTATCCGGATATGTGCAAACATCTTCACCGCATGGCGGGATAACGATGCTATCGCAAGCAGACTTGAACCACGGGTGTTGTGCAGATGTATGGTTCAATACAAGGTCAATTATCACCTTAATTCCCCTGGCATCGCATTCGGCTATTAAAGCCTTGAAATCCTCGATAGTTCCATATTGCTTATCAATTTCATAATAGTTGATGACATCGTATTTGTGGTATGTTGTTGATGGCATTATCGGCATTAGCCAAATACCATTGAAGCCCATATCAGTGATATAGTCTAACTTCTGCCTTAGGCCATTAATATCGCCGATACCATCACCATCGCTATCATAGAACGAATAAAGAAATACCTCATAATAATTGCGATAGTTATCATCTA
>JAAZLM010000239.1 GCA_012799315.1 Clostridiales bacterium
GTGAAAATTTAGTATAAAAAGCTACAAGTATTTTCTGAAAGGAAAGAACGCAAAATGAAAAAAATAAACTTCTCAGACTCAAGGTTTTCAAAAATGGTCGCTGGTAAGGGATTCTACATTACATTATTTTGTAGTCTATTAGCTATTGGGGTTGCTGCTTTCATAGCTTATAATCGGTCGCTCGATAGACTATCTAACGAGGGGCAAAATTTAAATATGCAAGTCACTACATCGAGTCAAAATGAGTGGGGATTCCCAGATGATGACGATGCCGACGCTGTCGATCATAAGCAACACGATGTCCCAAAGGACACAACTACTACAACGACAACTGCGACTACTACAACATCAAAAAAAGAACCTATTTCTACTAAACCTGCGAATAAGCCTGTTAAGAATACGCAGCCAATGGTGATGCCGATCAATGGTGAAGTGATCAATCCGTTCAGTGATGGTGAGCTTGTTAAATCAAAGACCCTTGGCTCGTGGAAGACGCATGATGGAATTGATATTGCTGCTAAAGTTGGCGATAATGTCAAATCAATGACCGATGGCACTGTCAAGGCAATTAAGGAAGATCCTCTATGGGGAGTTTGCATCATAATTGATCATGGCGATGGACTTGAGGCGCATTATTGCAACTTGTCCCCCGGTGTTACCGTCAAAGTCGATCAAGATGTTAAGGCTGGGCAAGTTATCGGTTCCGTTGGCGAAACTGCTGAAATTGAGGTAAAGGAAGATCCTCACCTACATTTCGGTGTAAGAAAAGATGGAAAATGGGTTGATCCAGTTAAGTTAATTAATCCTCTTTAATAGAAGCATGATCCCGCAAATTGGATAAAGATAGGTGTAGATCTCTACACCTATCTTTATTTACGGTTAAATCGGCAAAAATCCTACTACTGCAATTATAGCAGAAGTAGGATTGAATGCATCACAATACATTTCTATCCCGCATATGGTTGAGGTAGTATGTATTTCATTATGCTATGGGAGTCACTAAGTCGAGTATAATGCTCTTTTATTTTACAACAGTATATATGACGCCGTTTTCTAAGCTTGGTTCAATGCCCTTAACCTCAAATAGCTGCGACACGGTGGCGAATTGATAGCCTTGCTCGATTAGTGCAGGAATTAGCAAATCCATAGCTTCAACAGTTTTGCTATTACCCTCAAAATCGTGGAGAAGAATTATACCACCGTCGGTAATTTGCTCTAATATCTTAGTTGAACGCTCCTGCGGTGATACATTATCTTCATAATCAGTCGATCCGTAGCCGCAAATAAAAGGTAGGTCTATACTATCATATACCGTATCGTTTGTAGCAATATAAGGTGGTCTGAAAAACTTCGTTCGCTCCCCCGTGATTTCAAAAACCTTGTCATCTGTATATTTTACTTCTTCCTTGATTTCCTCACCTGTAAGCGATGTCATGGCGGCATGAGTGCGTGAGTGATTATTAATTTCGCAGCCCATATCATATGCTCTTTTTATAACATCTTTAGTTGCGTCATTGATGTGATTACCAACTACAAAAAACGATGCAACTACATCATATTTTTCTAGCTTATCAAGCATTTCTACCGTCGTTGTTGTGTTCGGTCCATCATCGAATGTTAGTGCGATAACGGGTTTACTTGGATCTATGCTATATTTTCTATCCATGTTTGAAGTTCCTTCCTTGCTAAAATTGCAGCTAGTAAAAATTAAGATTAATATAATTGTAGATAAAAGAATTTTCTTCATTTATTGCGTCCTTTATTTTTATTTTTATAAGTCTAGATATCTTCACGTTTTCTCTTATGATATAAATATCTTTTTTCACCTTTTTTAAATGCTAATTCTTCTTCGGGAGTTTCAAGTTTGAGTCGTGGTACTTCACACGGCTTTTGATTGCAGTCAAGCGCAACAAAGGTGAAAAAAGCAGTTAGTGCTATTTTTGCCGAATCTTCACAAGTCATATCCTCGACTTTTACCGTTGCTTTTACCTCCATCGATGTTCTGCCTACAAACACAAGTTCCGCCTCACATATTACAAGCTGCCCTACAAAGATCGGATTGTAGAACACAAGCTCATCGACACGTGCGGTAACGACATTCGACTTTGCATGGCGCATTGCCGCAACACTTGTGCAGGTATCCATCATCTTCATTATCTCTCCACCGTGGACATTTCCAGCTGGATTCGCCTGACTTGGCAGCATGACATCCGATAAAACTGACCTTGATTCTGCAATTCGCTTCTCTCTCATAAATACCTCCGATAATATAAGCATATTTTATTAAATTCAATTCTACCATACCAATTAGAGTATTGTCAATCTAAGTATCATGGGAATATTGACAAGCAAATGCTTTTACTATATCATTGAATTATAAGGATATCGTAGACAATGAAAGGAGAATAAGATGCCATTATACGATACAAATAAAGTTGCCATAATTAGATATCATTTCGTTCATGATGAGAATACTACTGCCTATCCAAATATAAGGGCGATCAGCACAAATATGTTTAAAATGCAGCTCGACTTCATGCAAGAACATTTTAGAATTATCACTATGGATCACTTGATTAATGCCACCATCACTGGGCGAACCTTACCGCCGAATGCCGCTATACTTACATTCGATGATGGGTATATCGATCATTTTACGAATGTTTTTCCGCTATTAAGTGATAGA
>JAAZLM010000240.1 GCA_012799315.1 Clostridiales bacterium
GGTTCTTACGACGGTATCATGTCCTAGATGTAGATACATAGTTCACCTATCTTTCTTCGGTTAATTCACCGTTATACATTCTGTATATTTTACCGCTTTTAAGCTGTTTTGTATTATTTACATCACAGCAAGTAATGAATGTTTGCATATTATCGATGTTATTAAGCACGAATGATTGCCTATTTAAATCAAGTTCGCTTAGCACATCATCGAACAGTATAACAGGATCTTCGCAAAAAGCATGTCGTAAAAGGTATGCTTCAGCTAATTTTAATGATAGCGCTGCCGATCTCTGCTGTCCTTGCGATCCGTATGTTCTTGCCGATCTGCCATTAATATAGCAGCATAAATCATCACGATGTATCCCAACACTAGTGAATCCCTGTCTAATATCGTTTTCAATCGATGATTTCAATTTGTTATAATAGTATTCAATTATACTATCTGTATATGTTATCCCATCTTTTAAGCCTTTAAAAGCATTGGATAGGTATTTGATGTTTAATTGTTCATTACCACCCGACATCCCATGATAATATTCCTTGCTCACTACTGATAATTTTTCTATATAGTCGATTCTAAGCATTGAAAGATATGTTCCTACCTTTGCTAGTTGTAGATCCCACATATCTATTGTAGTTAGCAAACTTTTATTAGAATGAATATGTTTTAGCAGTGCATTGCGTTGTATTAAGATTTTATTGTATTTTTGCAATGTTTTAAGATAGTTGATTCTTATTTGCGATACAGCAGTGTCGATGAATTTCCGTCTTAAATCGGGCGCTCCCTTAATCAAAGATAAATGATCGGGGGAAAATACGATACAACGTAGTGTACCGAAGAATCCGCTTGTTCCCGATTGTTGAACGCCGTTCAAATAAGCTTTTTTGTCCTTGATGTTGTTCCGTGGTATTGTCAGCTTAGCATTCTGCTGGCGCTGACTATCGGAGAATTCCATCTCCAAAGAAGTGAACGGTTCATCGAATCCGATGAATTCCCTATCCCTAGCCCCTCGGAAACTCCTCACTCCGGTGAAAAGCCACATTGCTTCAAGCAGGTTAGTTTTTCCTTGCGCATTTTCCCCATAGATTACATTCACTTTTTCCGATGGTTCAAAATATATCTCTTTTAAATTTCTAAATCCCGTTGCTTTAAAGCTGTTTATTTTCACTTCTCATCCCTTTATTCAACATTGATAGTGATATCATCAACTGTGATAATATCACCTTTTCTAATTTTCTTACCACGCATTTCACATAGATCTCCATTGACCATTACAATTCCATCCAGAATCATATCTTTTGCATGGCCGCCCGTTTCGGCGATGCCTGCAAATTTAAGTAATTGGTCTAGTTTTATATATTCAGTTGAAATTTCTACTTTTATATTATTCATTTCTTAACCTCATTGGTAGTACAAGGAATAGGAAGCTATCGCCATCTAGTGGAACAATTTTCATTGGTGATAGTCCGCCGCTCATTTTAAGTAAAACTTCATCACTTTCCGATGCTCTTAATGCGTCAAGAAGATAGCGATTATTGAATCCAATCTCAACGGTATCGCCGCTAATATTACAATCTATTTTGTCGTTTATCTTACCCAATGCAGTCACGCACGATAGTTTTACTTTTTCATCTTCAAATATACATCTTACCGGGCTCCTAGTATTTTCATTGATTAGCAGTGATGCACGATCTAGACTCTCGATAAAGGATCTTGCGCTGATTTTAACTTCTGTCGAGCTTTCTTTCCTAATTGAGTCGTTATAATCAAGGAATTCCCCTTCAATCAATCGTGAAATAATCTGATAGCCCGAAATTTCAAATACAATATGCTTTCTTCCCACGTTGATTGTTAGCTTTTCTTCATCATCGTCGGAAAGGAGCTTTGCAACTTCATACAATGCTTTTGATGGGACGATGAAGCGCATATCATCACTTTCTTCAATTCTTTCAGTGCGAATAGCTAATCTATACCCATCAAGGGAAATTATCTTAAATACATTTTCTTCAATAACAAAAAGCGACCCAGTTAGAACTGCCCGATGTTCGTCAGTCGATACTGCAAAAATTGTTTGTTCGATCATGCTTTTTAATAATGGTTGCGATATATTCAATCTGTCGTTTTCCTTTATTTCCGGTAATGTCGGATATTCCTCCGGATTCATACCGACGATTGTATATTCAACTTGAGTTGATTTGATTAATGTCAGGAATTTTTCATCAACATTGATCGTAATATCTTCATTGGGCATTTTTCTAAGAATATCATTAATAAGACGAGCATTTAAAACTATCTCACCATCTTTTTCTCCGCTGACATCAATTGTCGTTTGAATTCCAAGTTCTAAATCATATCCAGTTAGTAAAAGATTATTATTTTCTAATTTAATATATATACCCTCAAGTGTTGGTAGGGTGGATTTTGATGATGCAGCTTTAGAAACATTTGCCACAGCATTAGCAAGTAGAATTTTATTACAAGAAAATACCATTTGAATTGACCTAACCTTTCATTTTTTATAATTCCACAATTTTAAGTGGATTCTAAAATTAAGACATCGAAAAAACTTCTGTTATAGTATCAATAATATATTATATTTTAGTCATAGTAGTAGGGGCTGTTGATTTGTTGAAAGGGTTCGAAAACCCTTTGATATACAAGTTCTAGCGAAAAAAGTTTTCCTAAAACATTGTTTGGATAAATGTTTATAAGTTGAAAGTATAAAAAGCTTAAACATCAATGTTGAAAGATAGCTGTTAATAGTTAAAAAGTTTGTTGAAAATTCTGTTGAAAGTGTTGAAAGGTTGCAATTGCCGATAAATAAAGGCTTTTCCAATGTTATTAAGAACCTTTCCACAAGATTTTTAACATTATCAACGTTTAATTATCACGGATGTTTTTAATAATATCTTCGATGGTTTCTTTAGCTTTTACATCTCTTTTCATAAGTTTTTCGACTTGTCCAATCGCATATACCACTGTCGAATGGTCACGTCCACCGAACTCTTCCCCAATTGATGAAAGCGACATTTGAGTAATTTCCCTCACTACATACATTGAAATTTGCCTAGCTGTCGATATATTGGCTGATCGCTTATTAGAGCGAATATCTTCAGGAGAAACATTATATGTGCGTGATATTTCAGTTATAATTCGATCTATTGTTACGGGGAGTGGCTTATTATCATTGAGAATATCGCTGATAACATTCTGCGCCATTGATACCGATGGATGCGTTCCTGCAAGGAGTTTGAGCGCTTTAATCTTCTTAACTGCCCCCTCTAATTGGCGGATGTTGTTCTTAAGGCGATTAGCTATGAATTGGGCAACATCGTCGGGAATTTCTATTTCAAGCAGCTCCGCCTTGCGACGAATGATAGCGATCCGTGTTTCGAAATCGGGGGTGGATATATCTGTAAGCAGACCCCATTCAAATCTAGTACGGAGTCTATCTTCAAGAGTTTTTATATCTTTAGGCGGTCTGTCCGATGTTAGAACAATTTGCTTATTTACCTGATGAAGCTCATTGAACGTGTAGAAAAATTCTTCCTGCGTTCTCTCCTTACCGGCGATGAATTGAATATCGTCGACAAGAAGAATATCGGTACTGCGATATTTTTCGTGGAATTGGTTGGTCGTTTCATTACCAATTGCGGTAATGAATTCATTTGCGAATGCTTCACCATTAACATAGATTATATTTGTTTCGGGAGAATTCCTCCTAATTTCATGGCTGATCGCCATTAGCAAATGAGTTTTTCCAAGTCCCGACGGGCCATAGATGAATAGCGGATTATATGCACCTGTTTGCCTTTTGGCGACAGCTTGACAGGCAGCATATGCGAAGTCATTTGAACTGCCTACAATAAAAGTGTCGAATGTATAGTCGTATTCAGCACCGGCGAAACTCTTCTCAAGCTCGAATTTCATATTAGGATCGTCATTCATTGGCGGCTGCTCTTCTTCCTTATAAGAAGGTACATTAATATTAAGCTCATTCTCGGTAATTATTACAATATCAACCTCGAATCCTAGCACTTTAGTAAATGCTCTATTCAAAATTGGTATGTAATTTTCTTCTATAATTTTCTTCTGGAATTCGGAGTTAACAAATAGAACTGCTTGTCCATCATCGAATCTAACAGGCTCAAGTGGTTTTACCCATAGATTATAGTTTATATCCGATATTTCCGTCGAAC
>JAAZLM010000241.1 GCA_012799315.1 Clostridiales bacterium
GCGCTATTGGAATTGATGACGGGACTACACGGGATATAGCATTAATCTCAAAGGTGAATAAGGCGGTTTGCTTTAGGGTGACTGATTTTAAGCGTGACGAGAACGATCAGCTCTATGCTGTGTTGTCAAGAAAATCAGTCCAACTAGATTGTATGAAGAACTATATCACCAAGCTAAATCCGGGTGATGTTATACCCGCAAGGGTTACGCATTTAGAGCAATTCGGTAGTTTTGTTGATATTGGGTGCGGTATACCATCGCTCATTCCCATAGATGCTATATCGGTATCTAGGATATCCCATCCGTCGGATAGATTCACACCGGGTCAAGATATCTTCGCCATTGTTAAGTCGGTCGAGGATAATGGTCGTGTATTCCTAACGCACAAGGAATTGCTAGGCACATGGGAAGAAAACGCAAGTGAATTCAGTGCTGGTGAAACTGTCGCCGGTATTGTTCGTTCTGTTGAAAATTACGGTATCTTTATTGAACTATCGCCCAATCTTGCGGGGCTCGCTGAATCAAAGGATAATGTAAGCGTGGGACAACATGCAAGTGTTTATATTAAAGCTATAATACCTGATAAAATGAAGGTAAAGCTTATAATCGTAGATGTGTTCGACGCCGCTTATCCCGCTGGGGAAATGCGGTATTACATAAACGATGGACACATAGACAATTGGCGCTATTCAACGGAGAATTCTACAAAATTAATAGAAAGCAATTTTGAATAGCATTATTTCGTTATTCGTTTACGATATGCTTTCGCTGCATTTTCGATTTTATTATCGCCGAATTCATAGTATCTCCTACCCTTTAAAGAGTCTGGTAAATACTGCTGCTCAACATAGGAATTAGGGTAGCTATGCGGATATTTATATTCCAATCCTCTTCCCATCTTTTGAGCGCCGCCATAATGGCTATCACGAATATGCATGGGAATATCGCCAGTATTTCCAGCACGTATATCAGCAATAGCAGCGTCGATAGCATTAATTGCTGTATTCGACTTCGGTGCGGTGCAAAGAAGTATTACAGCTTGAGCGAGGGGGATCCTAGCTTCAGGGAATCCTAGCTGATTCGCCGCATCAACACATGACTTTACAATAGTAATAGCATTTGGATACGCAAGACCAATATCTTCAGATGCAATTACAAGCAATCTTCTACATATAGAGATTAAATCGTCAGCTTCAATCAGCCTTGCCATATAGTGCAAGGCTGCATTTTCGTCCGAACCACGAATTGACTTTTGAAATGCTGATAATAAATCATAATGTTCATCACCATCACGATCATACCGCATTGAACTGCGCTGGGTCAATTCTCGTGCAAGATCAAGTGTGATATGATATTCATCGCCCTTTACCTCAGCGGATAATGCACATATCTCAATTGTGTTAATCGCCTTTCTAACATCTCCACCGCATCCTTTAGAAATATGCTTAATTACACCATCTTCTACTGCGAATGTGCGGTGCAGCTCATCTTGCATAAATTCTAGCGCACGCATTATGGCGGCTGAAACTTCACTATCCGACACAGGCTTAAATTCAAACACGGTCGAACGGCTGAGGATAGCATTATATATATAGAAATAAGGATTTTCAGTAGTCGAGGCGATTAGTGTAATATCCCCACTTTCGATATATTCAAGGAGACTTTGCTGCTGCTTCTTATTCAAATATTGTATCTCATCTAGGAATAGCAAAATGCCATTACTCCCTGCGAATGTTGATACCTCTGCAACTACTTCCCTAATATCAGCGATTGAGGCGGTAGTACCGTTCAATTTGTGCAACCTCAAATTAGATGAGTTCGCTATTATTCTTGCCACAGTTGTCTTGCCAATTCCGGAGGGCCCGTAAAAAATCATGTTCGGTATTCTACCCGATTCTATGATTTTACGAAGTGGCTTGCCTTCCCCCAGTATATGGGTTTGTCCCACCACCTCATCAAGGGTGGTGGGACGAATTTTATCTGCCAAAGGTGAGGGCATTAAATTCAACCTCTCTATTCATAAAGCGGATATTTTGCGCAAATATCATTTAC
>JAAZLM010000242.1 GCA_012799315.1 Clostridiales bacterium
AGTTCTGTTTGTTGAAGGGCAGAGGCTTTAATAGCCTTTTGCCCTTTCACAAATTAGATAGGAAGTCAGTCAAATAAATAGGGAAGCAGAACAATATTTAGCATTAAATCGTGTACTTATTTTTTGGGTATAGGATTTATTGCTAAATCTGCTTACCTAAATTAACAGGAGGATTTTATGTTCGAAAATTATAGGGAATTTAAGACGCAGTTCGCAGGGAGAGAGCTCACCGTTGAAACGGGCAAAACCTGCGGTCTTTCCAATGGCTCATGCTGGGTAAGATATGGCGAAACCGTCGTCATGTGTAACGTAACCGCCAGCACGAAGCCTAGGGACGGCATTGATTTCTTCCCGCTATCGGTAGATTATGAGGAGAAATTATATTCCGTTGGTAAAATTCCAGGTTCGTTTATGAAACGTGAGGGCAGACCGTCGGAGAGTGCAATTCTAGCATCAAGACTTGTTGATCGCCCAATTCGTCCACTTTTCCCCGATGATATGCGTAACGATGTATCGGTAGTTATGACAGTTCTAGCTGCTGATCCCGACACATCACCTGAAATTGTCGGTATGGTCGGAGCATCTATTGCAATTGCCATTTCCGATATTCCATGGGCTGGGCCGGTTGGCGGTGTCAATGTTGGACTTGTAGACGGTGAAATTGTACTCAACCCGAATCTTGAGGAGCGAGCAGCAACTGATCTGCATTTAACAGTTGTATCGGGCGCCGAAAAAGTAGTAATGATCGAGGCGGGCGCTAATCAAGTCGATGAAGATACGATGATGCAAGCAATTGAAAAAGGACACGAGGAAAACAAGAAGATTGTTAAATTCATCAATGAAATAGTTGCCGAAATTGGCAAGCCGAAGTTTGAATTTGAATCGCAAACTCCGGATGAAAAGCTCTTTGAAGATATCAAGGAATTCGCAATTGAAAAGATCCGCTATGCGCTGGACACTAGCGATAAAACAGTTAGGGAAGCACGCCTAAATCCAATTAAGGATGAAATTCATGAGAAATTTGATGAACTCTATCCAGAGGATGTATCAATGATTGATGAATGTATAGATGACTTACAAAAACACGTTGTACGCAGATGGCTGCTAGAAGATGGCAAGCGTGTTGACGGACGTGGACTTGATGAAATACGTCCGCTAGCTAGTGAAGTTGGTATGTTGCCACGTGTGCACGGCTCAGGTATATTCACAAGAGGGCAAACGCAAGTTCTAACCGTTGCTACACTGGGATCGGTTAGCGATTCACAACGCATTGACGGTATCGACGAAGAAGATACTAAAAGATATATGCATCACTACAACTTCCCTTCGTATTCAGTTGGTGAAACTCGCCCAAGCAGGGGGCCTGGCAGACGTGAAATCGGGCACGGTGCATTAGCGGAAAAGGCACTTGAGCCAGTGATCCCATCGGTGGATGAATTCCCATATGCAATTAGGCTCGTTTCAGAGGTTCTATCATCGAATGGATCGACGTCGCAGGGGGCAATATGCGGCTCAACACTTGCGCTAATGGATGCAGGTGTTCCGATTAAGGCGCCGGTTGCAGGTATATCATGCGGCTTAATATGTGAAGGTGATAGCTGGATGACGATGATCGATATTCAAGGTCTTGAAGACTTCTATGGCGATATGGACTTTAAAGTTGGTGGTACACATAATGGTATTACTGCTATTCAAGTTGATATCAAAATTGATGGACTAACACTTGAAATTATTGCTGAAGCATTAGAAAAAACACGTAAGGCTAGAATTCATATTTTAGATGATGTAATGCTAAAGGCGATCCCTCAATATAGGGAGCAAGTTAACAAATGGGCACCAAAAATGCTCACTACTAAAGTGCCTGCTGATAAGATAAGAGAGGTTATCGGATCGGGAGGAAAGGTAATTCAAAAGCTATGCGCTGACTATGAAGTGAAAATAGATATTGACGATGATGGCAATGTATTTGTATCGGGAATAGATATGGATAAAGCCCAATTAGCAATACAAGTTATCAACACTATCGGTAACGATCCTGAAGTTGGCGCTATCTATAAGGGTAAAGTCGTCCGTGTGATGAATTTCGGCGCATTCGTCGAATTAGCACCGGGCAAAGATGGACTAGTTCATATTTCAAAGCTTGATAATAAGCGTGTAGAAAAGGTAGAAGATATTGTAGATATCGGTGATGAGATTTTCGTTAAGGTAATGGAAATTGACTCGCAGGGTAGAATCAATCTATCTAAGAAAGATGCCGATGCTGATATAGCTGCAAAAGCATAGAATTCATTTAAATAACGGTGTCACTATTTAAGTGACACCGTTTTTAATTTGCGCATGACAATATAGCTATTTAACTGAAATATCTGCAATCTGGACACCGGAATAATAATGCTTTAGGATTTCTTCATATGTCTTTCCGTTCTCAGCCATTGCATTCGCTCCGTATTGGCTCATGCCGACCCCATGTCCATAGCCTTTAGTAGTGAATGTGAAGTCTTTATCCGCATACGATACCTCGAAATTGGCGGAGCGCAATCCCAGCAATGCACGGAACTCATTCCCTGTGAATTCATCGTCACCGGCTTTAATTTTCGTAACTGTCCCCGAATAAGATGTATCAACTATCTTTAGCCAATCGCTTGGCTTGTCGGGCAGCTTTATATCTTTATTTTTAAGCTCAAGTATCTCCTTAAGATCTGATTCTGCCACTACCTTTGTTGATATGTAATCGGGCGAATCTAAATCACCCTCGCTAACTGTGGGCTTCAAGTAACTAATATCACTCCCCCAAATGACGGAGGCACTCTCAGTTATACCGCTCGAAATTGAATGGAATGCGGCGCTAATTGGCGCATTGTCGTATAAAATGACCTTCCCCAACACTGAATCGACAACGTTCTGCGCCTTTTTATAGCTGTCTTCATATTCATCACCGTAGAATTCCTTTGCCTCTTCCTGTGTGAAAAAAGCTTGATATTTCTTTGGATCGTTGGAGAAGTGTGCGCCGCTCAACTCCTCAGTCTGCATAATGCTCTCATTTTCCTTGAGCCTTAATGCGTATGTGAATGCGGCGACCGCCTGCGCCTTGAGCGCCTCTTCATGGAAGGAGATCGGCATTTCTGCAAGGAGCGCACCAATAACATAATCCCGTGCCTCAATTTCGAACACCTCATCGGTATCAGCATCAAGCACCTTAAAAGGCTCTAATTTGCTAGTTATTGGTGCTTGATTTGGCTTTTTCCCTATCAGTGGAATTGCTGGCAATGTCACTAGCAACAAGGCGAAAATTGCAACGATGAACAAGTATTTCTTCATAATCTATTCCTCCATTTTATCTTTACACGATGAAATCTGATTTTTTTCGATGCTTTATATCCACTCCTGTCCCAAATATGCAACTATCACAATAAAGAAATTCATTTAACTTAATATAATTGGAAAATTTACTTGACTTGTCTTGATGTTTAGTATA
>JAAZLM010000243.1 GCA_012799315.1 Clostridiales bacterium
AAGCATAGATGCCGAAAATCTGCTTCGATGATGCGCCCCTGCTTTTAAATACGGCTATTTCGTTCTTTTCCTGCTCAACATTGAGTTGTGACACCATGAATAGGTAGAATGCAAGCATTATCATTACCGGGATTTGTAGCAGCCATAGGATTGTTTTGAGCTCCGCCGCCCTAACTGCATAATCATCAAGTATATCGAGTACCCCCATTGAAAAAGTCCAATCCTGTTCCTCATAATACTGCGAATCGGCTTTAATTGTGGATACAACTGATGAAAGCTTATTTAAATCCATCTTCTGATAATCATATGCGAATTGCACTGTAACATCGGTTAGTGATGATGTGCCCGTAAAGATCACTTCATTTATAAATGTTCCATAATCAAGTATCAATGAGTTTAGATACGATGTTTGCGACTCAGCCCAATATGGATCTGTTTCGCTCAGTGGCTCATACACGCCGACGATCCGCACCTTAAATGTAGGCAGTGAGCTGTCAAAGGCATTGGAAACTTCATATTCCCTACCTTCAATAACCTCCATCCCTTGCAGAACAGCATCGGTAGCTATTACCTCATATGCACCATCTACTAATCCTTGCTGATACATTCTGCCTCTTTTTATATTAATGTGATCCTCGACTTCACTCATGCCGACTAGCTTTGTCCTTACTGCCTTATCCCCGACATCACGTGATTCGACCGTAAGGAATAAAAAATCATCTCTAACAGTATTCTTATATGTACTTATCGGCATATCGACCGCCCTCGCCTTAGCCGATACCTCATCTATAACATTCTGCGCAAACTCTTTTTGCTGTGAAACGTCAAGACCAAAGGGAGTCTTTTTTATGACGCTATATTCGCCGGGATATTCGCCAGTGTCTAGCTGGTATCCCTGCATATCTTTAATGAGCATTCGCTGCAATGAGCCATCCATATAAATCGGGATTGTGCTCATCATTGCCGCCGCCATTATGAATCCGACTAAGAGGCATAGAACCATCCATCGGGTGTTTAGCATCTTCCTAAATAGCAATATAATCAAGTGGCGTCCTCCATTCAAAACTGCGGATAAATCTATCTAATTATGATCTGCTCCCCTTCATCAAGACCTTTTACAATTTCGACTTCGGTAGCATTATCAATGCCTAGTTCAATATCACGTTCTACTCTTTCGCCGTCCTCAAGTATGAAAACATATTTTCTATCATCCATTGTCTTAACCATGTTTTTCGGGATGACTACAACATCTTGCCGCTGGGCCTGTACTATTATAATATCAGCAATATTACCAATAGATGTGTAGTCCGGCATCCCCTCTATAAAGCTAACTTCAATATACTGCGTGTTCTCTTCAAGATTCTCCTTCGCCTGTTCGGGAGTTTTAGTAACTTTACCACGGTAGAATTCGCCATCATATCTGATGTCTAGCTCCATATCTATCTCGAACTGCGATAAAGATTCGTTCTCATATCTAAGATGAATTTTATTCGGGTCGATAATTTTGACCAGTGTGCGATATGAATCCACCCATTCCCCCGCACGCAAGCGCTCAGCAAATGAAACCTGCCCACTGACGGGAGCGATTAGCTGCGATTTTGCCCTTTGCTCCGTTAGATTGTCAAGCTTTGTCTGCTCGATCTCGTATTCAAGCTTCGCACTTTCGACTTCACTTTTGTGCGCATCTTGACGTGATTTCACACCGTCATACAGGACTTTTGCCCTCTTTGTATATAACTTTTGCAATTCTATTTCATAATCAAGCTCCCTCGTTTCAAGTGATGCAAGTATCTGCCCCTTTTCCACCATTTCGCCCGGCTTAACAAAAATAGTCTTGATAGCGCCACTTGCATCCTTAAAGAAAACGTTTTCTTCCGATGCGGAAACAAGGTTGCCCGTATAGATCTTTTGCTTCGTAATATCTTTTTTCGCAACGGGATATATTGCAAATTCTTTATTCTCCATATTTACGACTGGCGGATCAAGTAATTTCTCCTCCGCTGGTAAGAAGTAGCACCCTGAAGCTAGAATCATTGTTGATATAATAGCAATCATGGATAGCATTATCTTTTTCATATCTACACCTCATCATTAGTTAGTTCACTGCAAAATTGGCAAATCTATATTATTGAAAGCATTTTTTCACTATGTTCATTATAGCAAAAATACTAGAAAAATGCTATATCAAATTGAATGTTTATATATAAATAACAATACTGAATAGCCAGTATTGTTATTTTTTTAATCAGGCATTGCAACTTTTAAGCAATTTAACCTAATTTTATTTATTTTTTTGTGCTTTATTATAGAAACCAAAAAGGACTGCCATATGCAGCCCCTTTCGGTAAGTAATATATCTATACAGAGGAGTTATCTAAAGTATACTTTACTATTTCATCTACATTTCCGAATGCTACACCTGTTACGGTATCTGCGCATCCATAGTAAATAGCAAGTCTGCCTGTGTCAGCATCGCAAAGTGATGCACATGGGAATGCTACGTTCGGAACGTCGCCCACGCATTCATATAATGTTTGCGGGCTAAGTAGATATTCCTTACAACGAGCAATAACCTTCCACGGTTGTTCTAAATCTAGTAGCGCTGTTGAGAAGCTATATACAAATCCATTGCATGATGTGAGAACGCCGTGATAAATCATTAACCATCCTTCAGATGTTTCAATCGGAATTGGCCCTGCGCCGATTTTAGTTGATTCCCATCCGCCACGTGGAGCCATTACATGCCTGTGCTTGCCCCAGAATTCCATGTCAGGACTCTCACTGTAATAAATGTCACCGAATGGTGTGTGCCCTGAGTCCGATGGACGGCTGAGCATGGCATAGTTGCCATTGATCTTGCGCGGGAATAGAACTCCATTCCTATTAAAGGGTAGGAATGCATTCTCTAATTGGTGGAATGTTTTGAAGTCGAATGTATAGCCAACACCAATTGTCGGTGCGCCATTATATCCGTTACACCATGTGATATAATATCTATCCTCGATAAATACTACACGTGGATCGTACGCATAATGGAATCTGCCAACTTCCTCATCTTCGCATTCGAACTGAATGCGCTCAGGATTGATATCCCAGTTGATAGCGTCATCACTGAATCCAACATGAATTTGCATAACTCTTTCTTTGTTATCGCAGCGGAATACGCCGGCAAATCCATCGCCAAATTTAACAACTGCACTGTTGA
>JAAZLM010000244.1 GCA_012799315.1 Clostridiales bacterium
AATAAAGATCAAGTGCTCGACGGTATAACGGGATATTCTTTTACCGATGCAAGCGATATGTACGATAAATTAAAGATATTAATGGGCCAATCCGCAGAAGAAAAAGAGCGGCAAAGGGATATTGTTCGTGCATCTGTCGAACGGGCGAACGATGAAAAATTCTCTAGCTATCTAATCGATATATATGAAGAGGTTATAGCAACATCAAGGAGTGCCAAAGGTATAAAATCATGAAAAAAATAATGAATGTTCTTAAATCCCGCTTATTAATCGTAGTTATTTTAATTGCAATTCAATTATCAATTCTACTATTGGCTATCGCATTCCTCAATGTTTACTATGTCTATTTCTATGCTTTGATGGAGTTTTTAAGCATCGTGCTTGCAATAAACATTGTCAACAAGAACACGAATCCGATGTTCAAACTTGCCTGGATTATTCCGATGCTCATCTTTCCGTTATTCGGCGGTATATTCTACCTCTTCCTTGGCAGGGGTGCTTTATCGAATAAAATCAGGGCGAAGCTGAATGAGGCGCATGCCGAATCCGATGGGATTCTCCCTGAAAATGAGGGCATCTATGAGGATTTACGAGCAATTGATCCACGGGTCGCGCGCCAGTCCGAATATCTGAGATTCACGTCAAAGAGTCCACTATATCGCAATACGCAATCAGAATATCTATCACCGGGTGATGTGTTCTTCAAAAGATTAATTTCCGAACTGAGAAAGGCTGAGAAATTCATCTTCCTTGAATATTTTATTATTAAAAAGGGTTATATGTGGGACACAATACTTGATATTTTAAAAGAGAAAGCTGCAAATGGCGTCGATGTGCGGATTATATACGATGATTTTGGCACGATTGGCAGCCTTGAGCGGAATTATAATAAAAAGCTTGAGGAATACGGTATAAAGGTATGTATTTTCAATCCGATAAAACCATCAATCGATGTACATATCAACTACCGTGATCATAGAAAGATTTGCGTTATCGATGGATATATCGGCTTCACAGGTGGGATTAATATAGCCGATGAATATATCAATAAAAAGGATAGATTCGGTTATTGGATGGATTCAGCAATAGTTATCTATGGTGATGCTGTAAATAAATTGACAATTATGTTCTTGCAGATTTGGCATTTTACAACGGGTATTGCTCCCGAATATGAAGACTATCTTGTCAATAAGCCCTATCCTAGCGATGGATATGTGCAACCATTCAATGATGAGCCGCTCGACGATTATCATGTGTGTGAGCTCAGCCATATGAATATGATTAATATAGCAACTGATTATATCTATATTACGACACCGTATTTGATTATCGATCATGAGATGCAAACTGCCCTCACTCTAGCATCGGATAGTGGTGTCGATGTGCGAATTATCACACCGCACATCCCCGATAAAAAGCTTGTTCATATGACTACACGTGCAAACTACCGCCCTTTAATCGAAAGTGGAGTTAAAATCTATGAATATGAGCCGGGATTCCTGCATTCTAAGAGCATTGTCGTCGATGATGAACTCGGCATAGTCGGTACAACGAATTTCGATTATAGGAGTTTTTACTTGCATTTTGAAAATGGTATTTGGCTATATCGCACTAAGAGTGTGCAGCAAATTAAAGATGACTATCTTAAAATTCTCGACGAATGCAAGGAAATCACCCTTGAATTCTGTGATAAAATTCCACTACCTGTGCGGCTGCTAAGCTCCATTATAAAATTATTTTCACCATTGATGTAGAGAAATCCCCGATTAATCTTAATCGGGGATTTCTTATCGTTAATTTGCTATCTTGAAGTGGATAATTCTACTTATCCTCTCCTCTTATCTCAACTCGCCTTATCTTACCGCTAATTGTCTTTGGCAACTCGTCAACGAATTCGACAATTCGTGGATATTTATATGGGGCGGTCGCCTCTTTAACATGGTTTTGAATTTCCTTCGCCAATTCATCACTTGCTGTATAGCCCTGTGCTAGGACGATCGTCGCTTTAACAACCTGACCCCTGATCGGATCGGGCGCACCTGTGACGGCACATTCAATCACTGCGGGATGTTCTATTAGGACACTTTCAATCTCGAATGGGCCAATCCGATAGCCCGATGCTTTAATTAAATCATCGGTTCTTCCTACATACCAGTAATATCCGTCCTCATCATACCATGCAGTATCGCCTGTATGGTATAGTCCATCATGCCACATTTTATTAGTTAGTTCTTCATTGAGGTAGTATCCGCCGAACATTCCAGGCTGCTCTCTGCTACTAGTCCGAATAACTATTTCGCCAACTTCACCCGCCGGAACAGTATTGCCATCTTCATCAACAATGTCAACATCGTATAGTGGGGATGGTTTACCCATTGAACCGGGCTTTGGCTCCATTCCCGTGAAATTCCCGACTAGGACAGTTGTTTCAGTCTGACCGAATGCCTCCATCAATTTAAGACCCGTGTATTCGTACCAGCGATTATAAACCTCGGGATTGAGTGCTTCCCCCGCTATGGTGGAATATTTTAAATTCGATAAATCATAATCGGCTAGCCCCTCTTTTATGAAGAAGCGGTACATCGTCGGTGGAGCGCAGAACGATGTTACCTTATACTTTTCAATTACGCTGAGCATATCGGCAGGGACGAATCTATCAAAGTCGTATACGAATACGGCAGCGCCAAGTAGCATTTGCCCGTATAATTTGCCCCAGACGGACTTCGCCCAGCCCGTTTCCGATATTGTTAGATGCAGCCCATCATGAGCAACATTCTGCCAATGTTTCGCCGTGACGATATGTGCTATCGGATAGCTAAAATCATGCACTACCATCTTTGGGTAGCCAGTCGTTCCAGAAGTAAAATACAGTAACATATCGTCGGATGCTTTTGTTGGCATACGTTCAAACTCATCTGAATAGGAATCAAGCTCTTTATCAAAACTTGTCCAGCCATCACGCTCACCATTGACGATGATCTTGCTCGTTATCGCTTTATACGTCTTCATGGCATCTTCTACATGATCGGTAACTTCACCATATGCAGTAGATATTACATGTTTAACGCTCGCCATTTCAAAGCGATATTCTAGATCCTTCCCCGTTAGGAGATTCGTGCCGGGGATACCGATTGCGCCGATCTTATGCAGTGCTAATATGATGAACCAGAATTGATAATGCCGCTTTAGGATTATCATGACTTTATCGCCTTTTTTCACCCCTTGCGATAGGAGTAAATTCGCCGCCTTATTGGAGTACTGGCTCAATTCGCCATATGTGAATTGCCTTTCATCACCCTCAACATTACACCATACTAATGCACGGCGGTTAGGCTCTCTTTTCGCTATTTCGTCGATTACATCATAGCTGAAATTGAAATTATCATCGTGAGCGAATTCAAAGTGATTGAGTATGCCCTTATCATCGAATCCCTCTTTACAAAAGTTTTTATAAAATTCCTTCATTTTATTTTGTCCTCCACCTTATTTGATTAATACAGCAAGGAATTCACAATCCTCACCGCCGGTCGCTATCATTCCATGTTTAGTGCTCGAATCATAGTAAATAGCATCGCCCGCTTCAAGAACCTCTGTTCGCTCGCCAATTACAACTTTAAGCTGTCCCTTTATAACGAAATCAAGCTCCTGCCCCTCGTGGGAAGATAGCTTAATCGGCTTTTCCTGCGCATCTTCCTCATATGGTGCTGTGACTATCAGCGGCTCCATTTTTCTACCCTTAAATAGATATGCTAAATGCTGATAGGCAAATCTTTCCCTACGTTCGACCGCTAGTCCCTTTCCTTTACGAATGATAGAGTAGCTTTTTAGCTTCGGCGTTACCCCCGTTAGCAATTCAATTAAATCGACACCGAATTCACTCGCACATTTGTAGAGGAATGTCAGTGGGAAATCCTTCTCCCCACTCTCGTATGCAGTATATTCCTGCTCGGATATCCCTAGCCTGTCGGCAAAATCCTTCTCGGAAATCATTGCACTCTCACGCAATCCCTTCAGCCTAGTTGCTACCTCCAAAATGCTATAATCCATTGAAAATCCTCCTTATATTTATACTTACCGCTCCCCCTAAGAGCAAAATAACAAATTAAAAGAACATGTGCTCAATAAATATCTTCAGTCCAATACCTACTAAAACAATGCCGCCGACAATCTCCGCCCTAGTGCTGAGCATATCACCGCAACACTTCCCAATAAAAACTCCAGCAAAGCAGCATAGGAATGTGATGATCGCTATTGCTGAGGCGGCTCCTATAATGCCAACTCCCATTGCGGCAAAGGTCACACCGACAATTAACGCATCAATACTAGTCGCAACCGACTGCACCATCAATCCTGCGAATGTCATCCCCTCTCTATCGCAGTATTCTTCAGGATTTCGCATCTCTTTAATCGCTTCATAAATCATCTTACCGCCGATCGCACCAAGTAGTAGAAATGCAATATAGTGATCAATACTTTCAATATAAGAGGCAAATGTCCTGCCTAGTGAAAATCCGATTATCGGCATTAGCCCCTGAAATATGCCAAAAGATAATGCCATTGCAAATGCTCCCGATGCTTTCATTCCTCTAATGCACATTCCATTCGCTATCGATACTGCGAACGCATCCATAGCAAGCGCTAATGCTAAAAGCAAAAGCTCAACTAGTCCCATTATATTACCTGCCCTTTCTATAAGCCTTGTTCTAATATCTATGCAGTTAAGCCAAATTATATCCTTGTAGCTAGACGACTTGAATTCTTATTCCTGAATTCCTCGAACCTATCTTCATCTAGTGCATAACGGATTTTCTCCATTAGAGTGTTGTAGAAATATAGATTATGCGCCACGGCAAGCCTCGATGCTAACATCTCGCCACTCTTAAACAAGTGCCTAATATACGATCTTGAATGATTTTTACAAGTTGGGCATTGGCAATTTTCATCAATGGGGCGCTCGTCACTTTCATATTTTTGGTTCATTATATTCATGATACCATCCCACGTGA
>JAAZLM010000245.1 GCA_012799315.1 Clostridiales bacterium
CGGTGAATTTGACATCGCCCTTTTTAATAGAAGGTGTTTCATCTTCCTCGGGGATATATCCTAGTAGGTCGGTGATATATCCGCCGATTGTATCGTATTCGTGGTCATCTACTAAATCAATGCCGAGTTTATCTAGGATATCATCGGGATTCGCCATACCGTCAATAAGGTAGGTATCGTCGGAAATTTTGAGTATATCGTCGGCCTCATCGTCGTATTCGTCTTGAATATTGCCCATTATCGCCTCAACCAAATCTTCCATAGTTACGATGCCGGCAGTACCGCCATATTCGTCTACTACGACAGCGATATGCTGCTTCTTGCTAGTTAATTCTTCGAACAAGTCACCACAGGGCATTGATTCGGGGACATAGTGAATCTCCCGTATAAAATCGTCGATGGAGAAATCTTCTGAATTTTCGCACCCGACTAGGCAAAGAAGATCCTTAATATAGATAATTCCCACAATATTATCAATGCTATTTTCATATACGGGAATGCGTGAATACCCCTCATTGATAGCAAGATAAACAATTTCACTAATTTTAGAATCGGCAGAAATTGAAACTAAATCCGTTCTATGCGTCATAACATCGCCCACAATGAGATCACCGAATTCAAAGATCTTGTTAATCATATCTTTTTGGGATTCTTCTATGAAGCCACGTTCGTTACCCTCATTTATCATTAGTAGAATCTCTTCTTCCGTGACGTCTTGCGGATTGGAATTTGCGTCGGCGCCGAGCAATGCGGCAATGAAATACGATGTTTTGAGCAGTATTTTTGCAAATGGTGATATGATCGCTGTTAATAACAACACGGGCAGAGCTAATAATCTTGCCGCCTTGTCGGGATTCTTCATTGCAATTCTGCGTGGAACGAAATCGCCGAATATCAGTACAAAAGATGATAGAACTAGTGTGACGAGGATAGAAGAAATTAACTGAGCAATACTAGCATCAATGCGATTTACGTTCTTTATAATTAGACTAGCTAAAGGAGGAGCAAAGGCATTAGCAGCGAATGCACTTGCAAATAAGCCGGATAGAGTTAGACCAATGCGAACTATTGGCAGTATCGCCGCCGGCTCCTCAAGATGGCGCATTATCCTTGCTGCTTTTTTACTCCCCTCTTTAGCTAGAATTTTAAACGTGCCCGAATTAACTGATAGAATGGAGATATCCGCCGCCGAAAACATGGCGCCGATAATTATAAGTATGATTAAAATAAGAATATTAGTTAGCAATTCTATTCCTCCAATGTTGCAATATCATGCATTAGGTTAAATATAATCAAAAAAAGGCAAGGCAATTCTTCATAAAAAAAGTAGTTAAAGAATTCCCATAAGCCTTTATAAAATCATATATTCAGATATCCAATGAGGAAAACAACATCGATGTTTACCCGCATCATCGGGTACGTCTTTCATATTCAATCTCCTTTGAATAAATATTTTTATACATTTTAACTTTATCATAATTAAGAATTCTTGTCAAGTATGAACGAGGAAAAGCGCCGATATACGTGATAATTTACGGTGGTAACATTAAATTTACATAAAACACGTTCATTTTTTGCTTTATCTGTTTACATCTACACATAAAGGTGGTAAAATTAGTAGTTGAGAATACACATTGTTAAATGTATGACAGGTGTATAAAATAAAGGAGGACTATCAAATATGGC
>JAAZLM010000246.1 GCA_012799315.1 Clostridiales bacterium
AACATGGGTAAAGCGAACTCTCTCAGGTATAATATATCTTTACGGTGCATTGCTAATTTGGCTGCTTTGGGCATCTTTTGCATATGTAGCTGAATACAATAGTCAGAAGGTTGTATTGCTTGTTTTCGTGCTCGTCAATCTCCTTTTTGGTGCTATGATGTTCCTTAGTCGCAAGCAAGTTTTCACCGCTATATTAGTTATGTTGCTCGTTCCCATAAGTTTTGGTATATTGATTCTTAACTTTGGGAATTGGCTCTATGTGCTCCCACCCGTCATACTATCAATATCGATGTTCTTTATCGTTAAGGCGAATTCAACGCTCAAGACAATTCTAGGAACAATATATCTGCTAATGTACGTTCTTGGGATCCTTGCATATATTGCCTTCGTCACTTTATTCGGGCAGATCTCGCTCCATGGTTTTGATTTAGATAACCGCAAGTTTGAGAATATCTCCCCCAATGAGGAATATCGTTATGTTTGGTACGAACAAGATGAGAATTCCCCTAATAGAAGGATCGAAATCTATGTCGAAAGCAATACCGACGATGTCGATCTCGGATTCGTCAACTTCAAGAACATATTAATTTCTAAGCGTGTTTATGCAGGGAAATATGAAGTTCCCGTCGATATTAAATGGAAGGGTGAAAACCTACTTATAATAAATGAACGTGAGGAACGTGTCGATATCGCTCTTGGGCGCAGCGAAGATAATTAACATTTAATTTGTATTGACATCTAAATAGGTTTGATGTATTATTATATTAAGCACGTGCCCGTGCACGGAGGAGGTATATGGCGCTGACTGTAAAAGAAATTGCAAAGCTAGCAGGTGTATCCCGCGGCACTGTTGACAGGGCGCTCAACAATCGTGGCGGCATTAATCCTGAGGTTGAACGCAGAATTAAACAAATTGCAAAAGAACATGGCTATACCCCGAACCGTTTTGGCAAGGCTCTAGCGATGAAAGTGACTCCGCTAACAATTGGTGTAGTGATTAATTCGATGGGTAACCCTTTTTTCGAAGAGGTTTTTCGTGGCATTAATGATGCAAAAAGCGAATTGAGCGACTTCGGTCTTGATATTGTAATTCTTGAGGACAAAGGCTATGACCCGAATAGCCAATGCCGGAATATCAATGAATTAGTGGAAAAAGGTGTTGACGGGATAGCGATCACACCAATTAATGATATGCGTGTTGCGAAATGTCTGAAATCCTCGTCGGTACCGATTATAACATTCAACCAAGATATTGACGGTGTTGATAAAATTTGCTTTGTCGGATGTGATTATGAGAATAGTGGCAGGACTGCAGGGCAATTGATGGGACTAATCTGTAATGGTGGAACGAATATCGGCATTGTCACCGGTTCCGTCAAAATGTTAGGGCATAACAAGCGCATTCATGGCTTTTCACGTGCGATAAAGGAGCAGTTCCCCAATTTGCATATTGTTGATATTGTTGAGAATAATGATGATGATGACATATCTTATAACGTCACAAAGGAATTGCTATCTAAGAATAGAAACATCAATGCTCTATATCTTACTGCTGCGGGCGTTGCTGGCACAATTCGTGCTACTAATGAATTGGGATTCGGCGGTAGGATAATTTGCTTTGACGATACCGACGATATTAAGAAATTCATCGTCGATGGTAAAATTCAAGCAACAATCTGCCAAGATCCATATGAACAGGGGTATAAGGCGATTAAGATTTTGTTCGATGCGCTATCGGGCGAGGGGTTGCCTGAGAAAGATATTTATTATACACGCAGCGAAATTAAAATTAAGGAAAACATATTTAACTAGCCTATTGGCATTTAAGTAATATATGTATGTGGAGAAGTCACCACGAGCAAATGCTCACAAGCGGAAGAAATCCACGATGCTGGGTTTCTTCCCCGATTCGTTATTTTCATACCTTTAGATTCCTAAAGGTATAGATTGAAAGGAGATATAAAATGAAGGAAATTTTCAAAGACATACCCAAAATCAAATA
>JAAZLM010000247.1 GCA_012799315.1 Clostridiales bacterium
ATGGTTGTCTAGGTTATGGCGACTGTGTTGATGAGTGTATGTTCGATGCTATTTCCATTCAGAATGGCATTGCAGTCATTGATAGTGAGAAATGTACCGGCTGTGGAATGTGCGCACCAGCTTGCCCCAATGATTTAATTGTAATGAAAGACGCAACTAAGGTTATCGATGTTAAATGCTCATCGACCGATAGCGGTAAGATGACGAGGATCAATTGTGATAATGGTTGTATCGGTTGCAAAATTTGCGAGCGCAAATGCGAATACGATGCAATTAAAGTTGTAGACAATCTAGCATCCATTGATTATGATAAATGCACTCTATGCGGTGTATGTGTCGAGGTTTGCCCTGTGAAATGCATTCACAACGGCTAGTAGTGATCAATTAAGAGGAGGCACAAATGGAATTCAAGAGTGACAGAATTGCCCTGACTACAATTGCAGATGTGATAGTAAAGTCGGGAGTGAACTTATTTAACACGATAAAACATATCTATGCACTTGCCGATGAGGACTTCTACAATTGCGATATAAAAGATATGCTAAAAGTCGTGTTAAATAATGTTACGGATATAAGTGCACTTGATAATATGGGAATGCGCATTAACAACTTCAAATGTGCCCAGATGAATTCCCCCGAATATGATAGAATTCTATCCTTGATTGTTTATAGCTTTGCCGTGAGAATACCCGAATTAAAGCGGATAAAAGCCCGAGGTGAGGTGTTGAGCGATTCTCAATTGAAGTCGATCTATCAGATTGTTATTAGCAAGGGTGCTGATAATTATGGCGACATTATTGCAGAAAGCTACAACGGCATTCGCCGATGTGTCCGCAGTGGCAAGGACATTCCCCCATATAATGCGGACTGGTATAAGACATATATCTATCAATATGTGCCCGAGGTATCGACAATTACAAATAAAAACATCTTTTTACTAGGTGCGGTCGATATTCTTTTCACCTTATTCTATTCATGTGTGGAAGAGGAATTAAAAAGAGTGGTAGAAGAATTCGGCAACGGATGAACGCAAAAGAAAACCACTGGCAATTACCAGTGGTTACGAGCGTATACTTAATTAATCCGCTTCAATATATTTTTTAGAGCACTCAAAAAGAACATGAATTAACATCCCGATAGAAGCGATTACGATAGCGCCCATAGTTAGACATAGACAAGCTTTTGCGAATTTTTTCATTAGTGTAATCCCCCTGTTCTTCATTACTAACTATATTATACCACTTATTCTACTAAAATAAAAGCAAAATGCAAATAAAATTAATTTGCTATATATTTTTGAACTGATTAAGTCGAATTAGCACCGCAATGGTCGAAGTACGGGATATAGAAAAAAATTATGCGCAGTGCTTGAATTTCTGCTCAATATAAGCTATAATAAGTAATGTGACTAAATTTAATAGATGGAATAAGCTCATATAAGGGTGCCGTGCCCTGCGGGCGAGGCCCCATGAACCATGTCAGGCGGGGAACCGAGCAGCATTAAGTGGATCGCTTTGCCGCCGCAGACCGCTCGGTATCCTTATATG
>JAAZLM010000248.1 GCA_012799315.1 Clostridiales bacterium
AATTTTGCTTCAAGAGATGCTTTTTCACTTTCATATCCGGGTTTTCCAAGTAGGGCGAACATATTCCTCTTATAACTCTCAACTCCCGGTTGATCGAATGGATTTACTCCAAGCATATATCCGGAAATGGCGCAGGCCTTTTCAAAGAAATAGATCAGATATCCAACATTCTGCTCATCTATTTTATCAATGCTCAGTACGATATTCGGGACTCCGCCCTCTGTATGAGCAAGGACCGTGCCCTCATATGCCTTTTGGTTGACAACGGACATATTCTGCTCAGATAGGAAGTTCAGCCCGTCAAAATCTTGTGGATCATCTTTGACAAAGAAGTCTTGCTTTGGCTGTTTGAAGGTGACTACTGTTTCAAAAAGCATTCTTCTCCCATCTTGAATGTATTGTCCGAGCGAATGTAAATCCGTCGAAAATGTTGCCGATGATGGGAAGATGCCTTTCTGATCCTTACCCTCACTCTCACCGAAAAGTTGCTTGAACCATTCAGCCATCATGGTAAATGATGGTTCGTATGAAACTAGCATTTCAACATTTTTACCTTTATTATATAGAATATTGCGAATAGCCGCATATTTATAGCAATCATTTGATAGATCGGGTGAATTCAGTTCATCCTGTGCCTTCTTCGCTCCTTGCATTAATGCATCAATATCGCAGCCCGATACAGCTATTGGGAGTAATCCCACTGCAGTTAGTACGGAAAATCTGCCACCAACATCATCAGGGATAACGAAGCTTTCGTACCCTTTTTCATCGGCTAATTGCTTGAGTGTACCTTTTTCCTTATCTGTTGTGCAGTAAATTCTTTCTTTGGCGCCTTCTTCACCATATTTATTCTCAAGATATTCTCTGAAAATCCTAAATGCAAGTGCTGGCTCAGTTGTTGTTCCGGATTTGGAAATAATGTTCACGGAAACATCTTTACCCTCACAAATCGAAAGAACCTCATTCAAATAAGTTGGGCTAATGCTATTACCAGCATAGAAAATTTGCGGTGTTTTCTTATCAAGACTATTATAAAGTGGCGATTTGAGTAGCTCAATCACCGCACGAGCACCTAAATAAGAACCACCAATACCGATAACAATAAGAATGTCAGAATCCTTCTTGATTTTATCGGCCGCTGCCTTAATGCGTTCAAATTCGTCCTTGTCATAATCTGTTGGCAATGTGAGCCAACCTAAGAAGTCGTTCCCCATGCCGGTTTTGTTAGTCAGCGCATTATGCGCCATCTTTATTTGTTCCTCAATAGCTTGATATTCATGTTCACAAATGAAATCATCAAGATATTTGTCAATCAGCTTTAAAGCCATTCTTCCGTTCTCCTTTAATTTAGCTTGTTATACGCTTAATTTAACGCAGTATTTCCTAAAAACTGCATCGAATACGATAACGAGCTTTTAATTATATTTACACCTTTATTTTACTATATCTAATCAATATTTGCAAGTTCGTTTTGCTAAATACATTCACCTTTGTACAATGTGTACAAATTTGCTATCGAGGTAATGCGTCATAACAAAGTTCATACAAATTTATGTCCGGTGCTTACGGCTACATTTTAAACATTGATTTTAATAATATCCAGAATCCCTTTGCAACAGTCATTTTAGCTATACTATCGACTGCAACAATGTTGCTTTGATGGATCTGTTTGCCCTCAAGAGTTATTTCAAGCTTCCCTAAAGACTGGCCAGCCTCAACTGGTGCTTGAACATTGTCCGCTAGGGTGATAGTGTATTCGACCGCTTCGCCCTTTCCTCTTGGAATTACTATATTGCTCAGTCCCTCGACTTTAATTTCAACCGTATTTACTTCACCTTTTATTACCTTAATAGGTTTGAGCAATTCACTATCAATGCTCGGGACAAATAGCTCAAATCCTGCGAACCCCGTATCAAGCAGCCCCCTAGCTACTGCAAATCGCTCTTTACTCGTTTCACATCCTAGTACAACAGCAATCATTCCGACACCTTCCCGCTCAGCGCAGGCGGATATGCAACTACCTGCTAGGTTTGTATATCCGGTCTTAATACCTTTTATACCATCATAGAACCTAACAAGCTGATTCGTATTAACTAGGGATGTTTCTCCATCTCTTAATTCGTCCATCCACGTCACCATATATGGATGAATCTTATCATGTTTCATTAATTCCCTTGATGCTATTGCAATATCGTAAGCAGTGGTATAATGACCGTCATCGTCGAATCCGATTGAATTCTTATAAGATGTATTACTCATGCCAAGTTCGGCTGCTTTCTCATTCATTCGCTGAACAAATATTTCTTCAGTGCCCGCTACCCTCTCTCCAAGGGCGACGCAAGCATCGTTCGCTGAGCCGATTACAACAGCACGAAGAAGCTCCTCCACTGTCATTTGCTCATTTGGTTCAAGCCAAATTTGCGAGCCGCCCATTGAACAAGCATATTCACTAGCTGTGATAGTTTCCGACATGGACATATCACCTTTGTCGATGGCCTCCATAATAAGGATTAAGCTCATTATTTTTGTTACCGATGCCATTGGCAACTTTTTATGTGCATTGAATTCAGATATTACCTGTCCTGTCGATTGCTCGACAAGTATTGTAGCTTTAGCAGTGCTGTCCTTTGCTTCAACTGCTAAGATTTCTTCATCCCCGCTCCTATCCGCACATACTGTGCTGCTCAACATTGTAACTGTACCTACAAATACAATGATGGAAATAGCCCTCGTTAGCCATTTCATATGAAATCACTCCCATACATAAATTCTAATTTTCGTCTTACGTTCCATTAGAATATATGCTATGGTAAAGAAAAAAAGCACCAAGAAAGGTG
>JAAZLM010000249.1 GCA_012799315.1 Clostridiales bacterium
AATCTACGGGGGTTTACAATGAACTATTCTGGAATTCTAGGACTATTATCAGGTATAATCTTAATTTTATATGGTATTGTTGGCGCAGAGGGGGGTAGGCTTGGCTTCTTCTACGATCCAGCAAGTATCGCCATAACATTAGGTGGAACAGTTGCAACACTGTTAATTAGCTTCCCATTTTCGACTTTTAAAAAGGTGCCTAAACTTATTGCAATGGTATTCAAGCCAAAGAAATATAAGCCGCATGATCATATTGATCAAATAGTGGAATACTGCCAAATCGCGCGTTCAAAGGGGCTACTTGCTCTTGAAGATAGCGCAAATAATTGCAAGGATCCTTTTATGAAATCGGCACTAATGCTAATCGTCGATGCGACCGATGGTGAAAAGGTCAGGGAGATGCTTGACGATGCGCTTGATTTCATGAGCGAAAGGCACGAATCATCAATCAACTTCTTTGATAAGGGAGCAGCTCTTGCGCCCGGATTCGGTATGATAGGAACATTGATAGGATTAATAAATATGCTAGGTACAATGGACGACAATCCCGACGGATTAGCAGCAGGGATGTCAGTAGCGCTTGTAACAACATTCTATGGTTCAGTTCTAGCAAATTTAATTTTCGCACCAATTGCATCAAGGCTTAAGACATTGCACGATGAGGAGTTGCTTTGTATGCAGATAATTGAAGAAGGCGTTCTAGCAATTCAATCGGGTGCCAATCCTCGCAATGTCCGTGAGAAACTTGAATTCATGCTACCGAAAGATGATGGCAAGAAGAAAAGGGCGGATAAAGAGGATTAAGATATTAACTACACTTAATCAAGATTAATTACTTAAAGGAGTTGAGCAAGTGGCGAGGCGAAAAAGAAGAAAGACCGAAGCGCCATCGGGCGGGAATTGGCTTGATACATATGCCGATATGGTAACGTTGCTGCTCACATTTTTTGTGCTTTTGTATGCGTCATCATCAATTGATGAACAAAAATGGCAACAGATATTACAAGCATTCGAATCGTGGGGTGGATATACGAATAAAATCGTCACCGAAGAACCAATTGACGATAGTAGTAACGATGATTATATACCGCCCGATGTTGAAGATGAACCACTTGAAGATGGCGAATTGCCACAGACATTTGACCAGCTATATGAATACCTGCAGAATTATGTAGATAGGAATAAACTCAGTGATAGTGTCACCGTTGACAAGGGCGCATCCCATGTATATCTAAGATTCCAAAATAGGATATTCTTCAATGGGGATAGTGCCGTTCTACTTGATAACGGCAAGAATATTCTAGACGGACTAAGTGATGGTATCAATAGCGTCGAACATCTCATTCTCAGCGTTCGTGTTAATGGACATACCGCCGAATATGCATTATCACCGGTCGATGGTTGGCAGCTATCGGCATCAAGGGCGAATAATGTTCGTGAATATTTAACTGAGATTGGTGTGCTATCGCCCGAGCGATATTCAGTAGGGGCATTCGGTAAATATAGACCAATTGATTCTAATGATACTGAGGAACATAGGCAATCCAACCGCAGAGTCGAGATAATTGTTTTAAGGAATGATGTTGACTTCTCAGATCCGCAGATATATAAGGAATTGTTCGAGCTTGAATACGGTGTGGAAATGTTCGATCCTGAAAAGATCGATTTCGATAAAGATAAGGACAGTAGCGAATAAGTCACTTCAATTGATGATTTATAAATAAGGTTCGTAAGAGGGGGGAACAGAGTGGCGGAAATACTATCCCAACAGCAGATTGATGAATTATTGCAAAGTGTCGCCGAAGGTGTAGAGATCAAGGCGCCCGAGCCGGAGAAAAAGATAAAACCATATGACTTCAAAACACCTAAGAAGTTCACTAAAGAACAAATCAAAGTGTTAAATGGTATATTCGAGAATTATTCAAGACTATTATCGTCGTATTTAACGGGGCTATTAAGACTATATTGCAAGGTATCTTTAGTGCAAATCGAGGAGCAGAGATACCATGAATTCAACAATGCGCTATCCGATTATGTTATGATGGGCATGGTGGATATGGGCGTTGCACATGATGACATTGATGAAACGACAATAATTTACGGAATATCGAATCCCATTACTTTCGCTATGATTGATAGGTTATTAGGTGGTAAGGGCGAATGTATCGACGAGAATAGGGACTTCACAGAAATTGAAATTAATCTGATGTGGAGTGTCGTTGCACATATGATTGAATTGCTTAAGGATCCGTGGACTAATTACATAGAGATCAACCCAACATTAACATCTGTTGAAACTAATTCCCGTGTTGTTCAAGCAATTGGACCGGATGAAGTTGCAGTTATTG
>JAAZLM010000250.1 GCA_012799315.1 Clostridiales bacterium
CTTTTATTGAAAATGAAGAGAAGAGATTTGACGAGCTTTTCTCTAAGCAAGATGAAATGGAGCGAATGTATAGCAACGAAGAAATCACATTAGATGAATTCAGCGAATTTAACATGGAGTACGTTAAAGCCCAATCCGAAATGCCAGCATTCAATGAAATAATAAAGAAGTACACCTATTTTGAGCAGATAGGTGCAGATGGCAAAAATCCTATTTTCTTTTATGATCTTGATATTTCCGAATATCTTTCTTCGATAAATATAGACTATCTTTTTTTGATTTTTCTAGTTTTTATTACAACGCTCCTATTAGCGCAAGATAAAGATAATCACATGTATGACATGGTAGTGTCTACAATGAACGGACGTAAGCGCTTAACTAATGCGCGGCTTATTTCATCCCTGCTTTTCGCCCTTGTGGGTGGGATTATATCTACTTGTGCAGAATTCTTCATATTAATACATCATAATGGTGCATTTTTTTTGGATATGGACTTATATTCGATAGAACAATTCGGCAGTTGCAATTATGATTTAACTATATTTCAATATATAATTGCAGTATACGGAATGAGAATTTTCTGGAGTTTAATTCTTGTTTCCGTTATTTTCCTAACTTATATATTTGTAAAAAATAATATTAGTAGTATCTTTATAGTCTTTGCTTTAATATTCATTCCTTTTCTATTTAATTCTATGATAAAGGGGAATGTCAGAAATGCTTTAATCGGGGTCCAACTCTCGGGTGTGTCGGTGCTAGAAAATAGCATTCACGCATCGTTGTTTGCAGGCATTGCAACTTTTCTTATCGCATTGCTACTATTGAATGTTGCATTTTCCAAGCGGATAAGGATGCGATAGAGCATTCCTTATATGCAGCGATAATATCACGGTATTCAAATTTGAGTAAGGGCTTTAAAATACTACTTTCTAAATTTATATAGTCACTTCCAATGCGTCAACACCTATAATGCCGTCCCTGACAGTGATTTCAGCCTCATGTTCACGATCCTCCAGCGCAAAATTATGGTAGAATATCTCTCTAAAGCTTGAGTTCGGGATGGCAATATCATCGTCAACAATTTCGCCATTAATTTTAACTGAAAGAGCCGCATCTTTTGCCGTTCCACATAGCGCAAAGCCCTTGCCTCTGAAACTAATTTTCATGCTTGCACCTTCCCCACCCTCGGAGATAGTGCGTTTATAGTTCTTGAAGCTACCCATTGTAATATGATTCCAATCGCCATAATACTTGAAATTCTCATCTGTATTGTCAAGGCGCACGATATAGGGAGTATCGTTTATTGGAGTAATTTCAATATTGTCAAACAAATTTTTATTATATGAACTAAAAAGTGATGCACGTCCAGCTCCTAAAATCGCACCGCCATCTTTAAAATCAGATACTAGAACCGAATTTATGTATGTCTTGATGTTATTTCCATTTGCTGTAATCTTGAGGTTGGACCAAGCTTTTTTGTCAAGGCTCGCCACTTTACCCTCGGATACATTAATGTTATTCTTGTTAAGCCTCCACTCACCGTTATCGAAAAGCTGAATCCAGTAGCCACTTTCACCTAAATCGCCAAGATTATAGCGCAGCCCAATTCCCGTATAATTCTTGCCATCACCCTTGCTATCGTCAAAAGACACATCGGCACAAATTTGATAATTGAACCATCTATCATCGCCGAAATTCGTTGTCGGATTCGGTGTTCTACCCCATTCGGTGGCCATTGTTTCGGGGAGGATTTGCTGCACCATCACATTGTTCCCATTAATATTCTCAACCTCAAAAGCACCACCTTGATCAGTAGTGTATCGGGGAGCGAATCCCCTTTTCGGTAGGAATTCCCGTTCATAGTCACGATATTCGAAATCATCGTAATATGGTAAAGATAGTATCGTATTCTCCGATTCATTAATTGAAATGCGCATAGCTTCTTCCTTAATTATACTTGAGATTGTCACCAATGAATATGGATTAATTTCAATGCTAAAGCAATGCTTTTTGCCGATTTTTTTAGGCAGAATTGTTTTTACCTTTCTAAAATAATTCTCATCAAAATGCCCACCACTAGGGCCCCGAGTTTCCCAAACATTGACCACCGAAGATGCTTTTTTCAGATTTTGCACTTCAAATTCATAAGTTATCCGCTCACCAGTTGTATTGGTGATGATTATGGTATAATCGTCAGAATTCTCATCACAAGCCGTAATATAGGTGTATTTGGCATCAACGATTGCATGACCGTCGCCACCTTTTACCCCATCGGCGAAGCACGCATCCTCAATGAAAGTCCAGCCTTTTTTGAGGAATTGAGAAAAATGCAAAGTCATGTAATAGCCATTATCAAGTCTGTAAAAGCCGTTCCATGGAGTATTGGCAGTGATTAGTTGCTTATGCGAAAACGTCACACCATCATAATAGGCGCTAACCACGGGCTGGTACGAATGCAGGATCATGCCGCCTTGCGGATACATCGATACAAACCGATTTGCAATGTCAAGGAGCCCGTTAATGTCGGAAAGACCCGTTCCCGTACCGTCGAATCGCCATGTGCCTTTAGAATAACTCATCGGTGAGCAAGCCTCATTATACCAGATCTGTTTGCCGTATTTTTCAGCGATGAGTTTCGTATTATCATCGCTGGAGCTAGTATAATGGCTTGCAATTATGTCGATCGCATTAAGCAATTCACTATCTGCAAGCATTAGCTTGGATATATTCCAGCGCCCCTCCTCATCGGCAGATACGATCTTTATTTTACTGTAATCATATGCGCAATTCTGCTCAGATTTTAAGCTTTTAGATAGATATTTAATCCACTCCGGTTCAATGTCACGTTCGTTTCTATTTGCGCTTATATAGTCGAATTTTAAATTATAGGTTGAAAAAGCAGCGTCGAGAGTTTCTTTATACCAAAGATAGCGAGCTGCAAAAACGTCGTCACTTTGCGTTACCCATGCGGGCTCACTCCACCATAGTATGTCAAGGGACAAATCGGGATTGATCTTCTTGGCATCGCAGGCAAGCTGATAGCCCGCTCCCCGTGTGACATCGGAATTTTCCCCACGGGAGCGCTTTATTGCTGGTTCCGTCCCCGATGAGGAATTGATATCCGAACCCATTTCTAACTTTAAATATGTAATTCCAATGCCGTCCTGACCAAAAATGTGGTTGAGAATCTGCCAATAGCGTTCTGGTTGTTCACTCTTGTAATCTAGCAGGAGCCTAGAGGAATTATTGGCACTGACCATCCCCAAACCGAAATAACGCTTATTGATCGCTCGTTGAGCCTTATTACCATTGATAAAAACTTTCATTCGACACCTCAAAATGCAATATTCAATATGATAATATTAGCATTTTTATTTCGGTATATCAATAGTAAATAATGAACATGCTATTTGAAATTGAATATTGCAAAAATAACGCATGGTGGTGGTAGATTGACGCACGATATTGAGTATTTTCATGTGTAACAATAGGATTTTATTTTTCACAGGAGTCGATTCTTACGTTTCTTTTTGCACATTCGGCGACAACAGTATCGTGGGTGACCACGATTACCGTCTTCCCCTCCTCATTGAACTTTTTTAGTATATCAAGAACGGCATTCTTATTATCGTCGTCTAAACTTCC
>JAAZLM010000024.1 GCA_012799315.1 Clostridiales bacterium
AAAATGATATAATAAGATTGAAAAGGGTGAATTAATATGGCATTAACTATTACTGAGAAAATTTTATCAAGCCATCTAGTCGATGGTAAGATGGTAAAAGGTGAGGAAATCGGTATTCGTATCGATCAAACATTGACACAGGACGCAACTGGCACAATGGCATATCTTGAATTTGAAGCAATGGGAATTGATAGGGTAAGAACTGAACTATCCGTTGCATATATAGACCACAACACACTGCAAAGTGGATTCGAAAACGCTGATGATCATCGCTTCATCGGCTCTATCGCTAAGAAGCATGGAATCTATTTTTCTAGGGCGGGCAATGGAATTTGCCATCAGGTGCATCTAGAGAGATTCGGTGCTCCCGGCAAGACGCTCATCGGATCGGATAGTCATACGCCAACATCGGGCGGTGTTGGAATGCTCGCTATTGGAGCGGGCGGATTAGATGTAGCTGTTGCAATGGGCGGTGGCGCATATTATATTACTATGCCAAAGGTTGTTCAAATAAACCTTACGGGTAAACTCCGTGACTGGGTATCTGCAAAAGATATTATTCTTGAAGTTCTTCGCCGTTTGACCGTTAAAGGCGGTGTAGGTAAAGTTATCGAATATGTCGGAGAAGGTGTAAAGACTCTCACCGTTCCGGAACGTGCTACCATTACAAATATGGGGGCGGAGCTAGGCGCTACGACATCAATTTTCCCATCCGATGAAGTCACAAAGGAATTCCTAACTGCTCAGGGTAGGGGCGAATCGTGGGTGGAATTATCCGCTGACGAAGGGGCAGTTTACGATGAATATCATGAAATTGATCTATCAACTCTTGTTCCAATGGTTGCTTGCCCCCATAGCCCTGATAATGTGAAAACAGTTGAGGAAGTCGGCGAATTGAAAGTCGATCAAGTTTGCATTGGTTCATGCACAAATTCTTCTTTACAAGATTTGATGAAAGTTGCATATATATTAAAGGGTAAGAAAGTCCACCCCGATGTTAGCTTAACAGTTACACCGGGCTCTAAGCAAGTTTTCAATATGCTTGCAAAGAATGGCGGTCTATCCGATCTAATCGATAGCGGAGCAAGAATTCTTGAGAGTGCTTGCGGCCCATGTATTGGTATGGGACAATCGCCGAATTCAGGTGGTATATCCTTGCGCACATTTAACCGCAACTTTGTCGGGCGATCGGGAACAGCCGATGCGCAAGTTTATTTACTCAGTCCGGAAGTTGCCGCTATTAGTGCCATTACTGGTAAATTAACCGATCCTAGGACTCTTGGCGATATGCCTAAATATGAAATGCCTGAGGAATTCGACATTAACGATAATATGATTGAGCCACCTGCAAGCATTGAAGAAAGTGATAAGGTCGAAATTTTACGTGGCCCTAATATCAAGGAATTCCCCGTTGCCGATCCTATCGCTGAAGAAATTAAGGCATCATGCCTATTAAAAGTTGGCGATAATATCACGACCGATCACATCATGCCAGCAGGGGCAAAAATTCTTCCATATCGCTCGAACATACCGTACTTATCAAAATTTAGCTTTGAAGTGTGCGATGATACATTCCCTCAAAGGGCGCTCGATGCTGGGCAAGGTATCATTGTCGGTGGTTCGAACTATGGACAAGGATCATCAAGAGAACACGCTGCACTCGTCCCACTCTATCTAGGAATTAAGGCGGTTGTTACAGTATCGTTCGCACGTATCCATCGTTCTAACCTCATTAATGCGGGTATACTCCCCCTCAATTTTGAGAATGCGGAGGATTATGATAAAATTTCTCAAGGAGATGAACTCCTAATTCCTAATGTAAGACAGTGCATTAAGAGCGGCGAAAAGATGTGCCTTAAGAATCTTACAACAGGTGAGGAAATCCCGTTAGTGGCTGAGCTATCCGCAAGAGCAAGGGATATTATCCTAGCTGGTGGATTGCTGAATTTCACAAAAGAGCAACAATAACAGGAGGAAAAGACATGAGCAATAAAATTAAGATGACCACGCCCCTCGTCG
>JAAZLM010000251.1 GCA_012799315.1 Clostridiales bacterium
AAATAGCTATTTATTCGAATCGCAGGGTTGGGGATATGAAATCTATGATATAGGTGCGATATCGGCATTCCACCTTGGGGCATATGAGCGCTCACATGTGCTTGCAAAAACTGCACTAGGACTCGATCCGGACAATGCCCGTCTAGAGCAAAATCTAGAAATTATAAAGATAAAATTAACGGGGTGAGTGTGTGAATAAATATAAAATTTGCGTCTATGCAATTTGCAAGAATGAGGAGGAATTCGTCAGCCGCTGGATCGATTCGATGAGTGAGGCAGATATGATTGTAGTCACGGATACAGGATCTACCGATGGAACAGTAGAAAAGCTACGTCAACTAGGGGCGGTAGTGTATGTGAACGAAATTTCACCATGGCGATTCGACGTTGCTAGAAATATGTCGCTGGCGAATGTCCCCGACGATATAGATATCTGCGTTTGCACGGATCTTGATGAGATATTTGACAAGGGGTGGCGAAATCGCCTTGAACAGAGCTGGAGCGATGATGCGACTAGTGGTAAATACCTTTATAACTGGAGTCTGAAAAGTGACGGCTCGCCCGATGTTCAGTTCAACTATTTTAAAGTGCATTCTCGGCATGAATATCGGTGGATATATCCCGTGCATGAGTGTCTTGAATACATCGGCACAAGACAAGAAAAAAAGGTCTATATTGATGGAATGGTGCTAAATCACTACCCCGATAGCAGTAAATCAAGGAGTTCATATCTACCGCTATTAGAAATCGGTGTGCGGGAAAATCCCAGCGATAGCCGAATGTCATATTATCTAGGTAGAGAATATATGTATATGGGAATGTGGGAAAAGTCCATATCTGAACTAGAGCGGCATTTATCCCTATCATCATCGACATGGGCGGAGGAAAGGAGCGCCGCAATGCGGGATATTGCTAGATCGTATAGAAATCTCGGCGACTACGGCAACTCTTATAGATGGTATCTGCGTGCAATTGCACAATGCCCGACAATGAGGGAACCCTATATTGAATGCGCACAATTAGCATATGAATACAAAAATTTTGAACTTGTTTTTTTCATGGTGCAGGAGGCATTGAAAATTCAAAACAAGTCCGATAATTATATCAACAACAGTTATGCATGGAATGAGAATCCATATGATTTGGGGGCGCTTGCCTGCTTTAAATTAGGCATGCTTGAAAGCTCATTGGAATATGCAAAAACTGCATTGGAATATGCGCCGAATAATGAGCGATTAGCTGAAAATGTCACAACGATTAAAAAAATATTGGATAACGATATTAAAGGGATATTGTATAATTAATATATAAAAAGGCTAAAATAAGACTGTGCTTTTGCTCGCTTTTGTGTTTGCATTTAATTTTCACGAATTTTCTTCGTAATTATAGTTGAGCAATAGCATAAGGAGCTACGATATAATATCATAGCTCCTTTTATTTTACTTAAATTAGACTCATCTGATCGGGTTCAGTAAAATCCCTTGCTATTGATCCCGTCGCCGGTAGTGTCTTGACACGGTATCGTGCTGGATTCTTAACTAAATCATCGCTGAATTCGTACACTGATGAAAGCTTCGCTTTTTTCTTCAGCGTCATCGCATTTACACCGATGGCATTCCGTGATGCTTTGCTTAGTATCAATGCCGAATTGAATATGAGCATACGGTTATCACTTGATAGCAATGCGAATTCCCTATCTTCATTCAGTGTGAATATAGCCACTAAAGGCGACCTATCCGTATATGCATTCGATAATTTGCGGCGCCTTGTTTTAGTTTCATATTGTTTTAGTGATACTTTTGTCGCCTTTCCATTCTCGAAGAAGAAAAGGAGTTCTTCACTATAATCAAGGGTGACGACCATTGTATGCACATTCTCGCCCTCATCGAATCCAAGCTTCGCCGGTATATATTCACCAAGCAGGCTCGCTTTAGTGTCTTCAAAGTCGCTCGCCCTAGACTTATATACTTGTTGCTTATCGGTGAAGAAGAGCAATTCATGGTGGTTCGATCCCTCAATTGATAGCTCGATGCTATCGCCGTCCTTGAGGTTATGATCACTACTCATTCGCAGTGATTGGGGTATAATCTTCTTGAAATACCCCTCCCTCGATATGATTAGATGTGCTGGGTAGTTCGGGATCTCCTCCTGTGCCTCTTCCTCAATTTCCACTGCTTCATAATCAAGTTTTGTCTTTCTCGGATTGCCGAATTTCTTAGCTGTTTCTTTTAATTCGGCAATTATAATCGCCTTGACCTTTCTTTTACTTGCAAGGATCCCCTCCATCTCGGCAATTTCCTTTACTAAATCGTCTATTTCGTTCGTGCGCTTTAAGATGTATTCACGATTAAGATGGCGAAGACGAATTTCAGCGACGAATTCCGCCTGCACCTCGTCAATGCCGAATTCAATCATTAAGTTCGGCACTACTTCTTTCTCCTCTTTTGTTTCACGAACAACTTTAATTGCCTTATCTATATCAAGAAGGATTTTTTGCAATCCACGCAGCAAGTGCAGCTTTTCACTCTTTTTATCTAGATCGAATTTCACTCTGCGTTGAACGCATCCAATTCGGAAGTCCGTCCATTCCTCTAGAATTTCATATATACCCATGACTTTTGGGCTGCCATCAATTAAGATATTGAAATTACACGAAAAATTATCTTGGAGCGGCGTCATGCGATATAGTTTTTGCATTAATTTATCGGGATTGACACCACGTTTTAAGTCGATAGTTAGCTTCAGTCCCGATAAGTCGGTTTCATCACGCATATCGGATATTTCACGAATCCGCCCGCCCTTGATATGTTCAACGATTTTATCCATGATAGCCTCAACCGTTGTCGTCGGAGGGATTTCAGTTATATCAATGCAGTTTGCCGATTTATCATAAGTATATCGTCCACGGACTTTAATTGAACCTCTTCCCGTTTTATATATTTTCTCCAATTCGGATTCGTCATACAGGATATAGCCACCACCGGGGAAGTCGGGAGCTTTCAATGTGGTAATCGCATCATGTTCGGGATTCTTCATCAAGGCGATTGCCGTTTCGCATACTTCCTTTAAGTTGAATGGGCATACGGAACTTGCCATCGATACTGCAATACCAACATTCGCATTAACTAGTATTGATGGGAATGTCGTCGGTAAAAGGAGTGGCTCCGTCGTAGTATTATCATAGTTCGGCGCAAAATCGACCGTATCTTTATCAATGTCGCGGAATAGCTCGCCGCAAATTGGGTCAAGCTTTGCCTCAGTATAACGGGATGCCGCATATGCCATATCCCGTGAATATGCCTTACCAAAGTTACCTTTTGAATCTACATACGGGTGTAATAGCGACTCATTCCCTCTTGCTAATCTCACCATCGTTTCATAAATTGCTGCATCTCCATGCGGATTGAGCCGCATGGTTTGTCCGACAATGTTGGCGGATTTCGTTCTAGGCCCGTTTAATAAGCCCATTTTATTCATTGTGTATAATAATTTGCGATGCGATGGTTTAAATCCATCTATCTCCGGCAATGCCCTTGACACAATTACACTCATTGCATAGGGCATATAATTTTTTTCTAAAGTGAAAGTAATGCTTTCCTCTGCTACAATGCCCGATCCCTCTATATACGCATCGAG
>JAAZLM010000252.1 GCA_012799315.1 Clostridiales bacterium
GCGTTAACGAATAGCACCCAGAACGGGAAGATACTCACGATAGTCAGTAATGTGCAAACGCTATACATCAATACCTTTTTCCAGAATGATTTTGCCTTCATAGAGGCGGTGTTTGAGCCAGCACGAAGATTGTAATTTACCTTACTCATGAGCTCATCGCCTCCTTCTTAGCAGCTTTTTCTAATTTGCGTTGCTTTATTGCATCCTTATCACGCATTATGTAGAATAGCAAGATGCTGAATGCCCCGGTCACTAAAAAGAGTAGCACAGATACAGCGGCTGAATGCCCGTAGTTCCTAGATGTTCCGGGACGAGCAACAAGCTCCTGTATATACATCGTAACAGTTTTTATATATCTGTTTGCCGGATTTGTACTATTGACGTCGCCCGCCATGAGTCGTGGTATATCGTACATTTGCATACCGCCGATGAGTGACGTAACTAACGTATATAACATAATTGGGCGAAGCAACGGGATCGTTATCTTCCTGAAGATTTGCCCGTTATTTGCACCGTCGATTTCAGCGGAGTCGTATAAAGATGGATTTATACCCATAATTCCCGCTATTAGAATAATCATAGTGTTACCGTACCACATCCAGAAGTTGATAAATGAGATTATCAGAACGGCTGTTGTAGGTGTTTCTATAAATCTAAAAGGATCATCAAGTATGCCTATATCTTGTAAAAGTAGATTGATTGGCCCTTTCGGATATGAGAAAAGAGTTTTAAACAAAAGTGAAATACTAGCTGCGGTAATGATATTCGGCATATAGATCAATACCTTATATATCCCCTGTGCAGCTCCATTCATCTTTACTCGCATATTTGTAAACCATGCGGCTAACAGGAGTGCGAGCGATATTTGTGGAACAAAGTTAATCGACCACATTATAAAAGTATTCCTAAATGCACCTAAAGTGAATTCGCCAAAAGCACGGTTGTTCTGTACGATATCTTTAAAATTAGATACCCCTACAAAATTTGGCCCTATAACAGCGCCCATTACCGGCTTGACAAATTGTGTCATACTTAGATAAATAGTATTTATAAGTGGATATAGAGAGAAAATTGCGTATATAATAAAAAAGGGCAGTATAAAAAAATACCCGTATTTACTATAGCTCACCATTTTCTTAGGAGCCTTTAAATTCTTATATTTTGATAAACTAGAAGAAGCAATTTTATCTGTGGTAGTGTCTGAGGCATTAGTAGGCTTTACATCGCTTATTGCCATAGGTTGCAATGCTCCTTTCCTGTATGGATATGTTTAGAATAAGAGAGCAAGTAAGTGCGGGTATTCCCGCCCCCACTTGCTCCACATAAGTTTAATCGATTGTTTATTCTTCGAGTTCGCTGAATGAGTTAATCATTTCTTTCTTGAATTCTGCAATCGCTGTATCTTTGTCAAGTGTACCTTGAACATACTTTTCAACCTGCTCTAGGAAAGTGTTGTTAGCTACTTGGTCATATGCTGACATAGCCTTTGTATCAACTTTTTCAGCTGCAGCCTTAAATAGTGAATAGTGGTCTTGACCGCCTAGGAAGTCAAAGCTATATCCGCCATCAATGATACTATCAATAACTTTTGTGTTATTAACATAGTCGAATGATTTTACAGCATACTTTTTCATCGGCTCTTCTTCAATTGTAAAGTATCTGATAATCTTTTCGACAAGTGTCTTGTTATCGCAATTAGGTGTAACTGCTAGCCATGTAC
>JAAZLM010000253.1 GCA_012799315.1 Clostridiales bacterium
GGTATTAGTGGTAAGGCGGCGCAAAAAGTTGGAAGGAAGCTTGCGGAAATTGCAGCAAATCGCCAAGTATTATGCGTAACACATCTTGCACAAATTGCAATTATGGCAGATGTGCATATGTTAATTGAAAAAAATGTTGTAGGAGATAGAACATATACTGAAGTATCACCGCTTGATTTCAATAGCAGACAATATGAAATAGCGAGAATTATGGCGGGGGATAATCATACAGAACTAATGCTAAAAAATGCGCGAGAGTTATTAATTAGCGTGCGGAAAGATAATAAAGAGGAAGGACTAGAAAAATGACTGTATTTGAAGAACTGAAAAGACGTGGCTTAATCGCCCAATCTACAAATGAGGAAAAAATCAAAGAAAAGTTGGAAAGTGGGGAGCAAGTTAGTTTCTACATTGGCTTTGATGCTACTGCCGATAGCCTCCATGTAGGACATTTCCTTCAATTGATGGTAATGTCACATTTGCAAAGGGCTGGGCATCGCCCGATAGTTTTACTAGGTACGGGAACAACAATGATAGGCGATCCATCCGGTAAAACCGATATGCGGCAGATGATGACGAGCGAACAAATAGATCATAATGCTGAATGCTTTAAGCGTCAAATGTCAAGATTCCTTGATTTCTCCGATGGTAAGGCAATTGTAGCTAGGAATGGCGATTGGTTAAAAGAGCTTAATTATATTGAATTTATCCGTGAAATTGGTGTGCATTTTTCAGTAAATAAGATGCTATCAGCAGAATGTTATAAAGCTAGATTAGGCACAGGATTATCGTTCTTTGAACTTAACTATATGTTGATGCAAAGCTATGACTTCCTGAAGTTGTACGATAAATACAATTGCACAATGCAGCTCGGCGGCGATGATCAGTGGTCTAATATTATTGCAGGAGTTAATCTAGTTAGAAAGATGCGCAGGGATGAAGTTTACGGAATGACATTTACGCTGCTTGCAACAAAAGAGGGCAACAAAATGGGCAAAACTGAAAAAGGCGCAGTTTGGCTTGATGCAGAAAAGACTTCCCCCTATGAATTCTTCCAATATTGGAGGAATGTCGCCGATGAAGATGTTATCAATAGTCTTAAACTTATCACATTCATTCCAATAGAAGAAATTGAAGAAATGGAAAAATGGCAGGGGAGTGAACTCAATAAAGCTAAAGAAATTTTAGCATTTGAATTAACTAAGCTTGTGCATGGAGAGGACGAAGCGCAAAAAGCACTAGATGCGGCAAAAGCAATTTTCCAAACCGGCACACACGATAAAAATATGCCATCAACTAAGCTAGAGGAATCTGACTTTACCGACGGTGAAATTGGTCTACTCAACCTATTAGTATTGCTCAAACTTTGCACGTCGAATGGCGAGGCAAGGAGATTAGTCCAGCAGGGCGGAGTATCTATTGATGATGTCAAGATTAACGATGTAAAACACATGGTTAATAAAACTGATTTTAAAGATGGGTTTATTATTGTAAGAAAAGGTAAAAAGGTCTATCATAAGGTATTAATTTAGTCTTTATGTAATTAACAAGAATCCCTGAATGTTATAACATTCAGGGATTCTTGTGTTCAGCGCCTTCAAAATGAGGATTAAGACAATGTAAATTTCACAATACAGCGAAAAAAGTCAGATGAACTTCAGATAGATCACAAATATCCTTCAGTTAGAGGGTTTATTGTAAAAACATTCCAGAGCGAAGGGGTGAAAAAATGAAAAAACTTAAAGGGCGGCATGAACTAAAACATTATATTAATTATGCTGATATGCTGCAAATTAGTCGAGGCTTCCCCA
>JAAZLM010000254.1 GCA_012799315.1 Clostridiales bacterium
AGCGGGTGTTTGACTTCTATCAAACATTAATATTCGTCGGGTCGGCAGGATTGCTGCTGTTTATTAAGCCGCTTATGAAAATCCTTCTGCGGGGGAATTTCAACTATTTTGATGGATATATATATGCGCCTTTCCTTGTAATGTCGACGATATTCTCAGCATTCGTTAGCTTTTTCGGCAGTATTTATGTAACACAGAAGAAGTCAAATCGTGCCCTTGTTACGATGTCAATCGGCGGCATTCTCAACATAGTTCTAAATCTATGTTTCATACCAATTCTAGGGCCGATGGGGGCAGCACTTGCTACATTCATTAGCTATGCGATAGTATTCCCGATCCGTGTTATAGATACAAGGAAGTATGTAAAATTCAGAATTAGCTGGGGCAAAATTATCACAAATACGGGGATACTACTAGCGATGTCGTTAATTATAATAAACGATCCACGGTTTATGTGGGCATATCTATCGATATTATTTGTAATATCCGTTATTACAAATGCTAAAGTTGGACTAAGGGCATTATTCACATTGCTAGATGGATTGAAGAAAAGAAGAATCGGGCAACAGTAGAATTGGCGAGGTGTTAAAATGGCGAACGAAATTTATTTTGTCAATGACGTGACTAACACAATCTACAATACGCAACTCCCGCAAGCTATAATTAAGTTTGCGCAGTTCGATCTATCCTTTTTCATGGGACAAGCGATAGAATTCGGTGAAAGAGCGATCGAATCGGGGGAATATCCATTGAAAGATTCATATATAATACGTGACCTACTCAAAAAGGCACACCCCTATATAGCGGCGAATATCAGCAGTAAATATGATAAAATCGTCATCGACTGCATAATCGAAAATATATGCAGAACACAGGAAACCGGCGAATCATCGCTATGGAACAGATATATCAGCCCAAAGACGGAGCTCGAAAGAATGATTTTCATGCGCCTATCCGAATATAAGTGCAACCGTGCCGCCAACGAATGGCTCGATATAGTGCGTCTACAAGAATACACTAGGGATAAGTTAAACTTTATATTCAAGGGGACAAAAAACATTACAGATGCAAACATCAAGAAGAACTATTTTGATCTAACATTCTCAGTAATAGCCCGTGAACTCGGCTGTTCTGATAAAGATCTAGGTAAAATTCCATCATATAATAAGAGCCTACTGCCGAACTCCGTCTTCATGCTTAGTAGAATGTCAAAGGAGATCTACAAGACTATCAGCGCAGAAATTGAAGACATCCCCCTATTAAATACGCCGAAATTCCCCGAAGATAGGCTATCCGATCAAATCTCAATGGATATATATAGCTACATGAGAAGATTATCGCCACCACTGGATACGGAACTAGGCTGGATCCGTTCAATGTTCGGTGAAATTGAAGAAACAATATATAAACCCGCCGGATTCAAACCGCTCCTAGATCTAGAATTCGATAAAATCCTATCAAATAATATCCTACTACAATCCTGCCACCAATGTGAACAATACTTTGAGCACTCAATAAACTACACCGGCGAATACTGTAACACCTGCCGTGAAAACTCCTCCCCAAGCACCGAAGAACCAATCTCACACGACCTAAATAAACGTTGCAAAGAAATACATTCCCTCGTAAAAACCAACATAGGCAAACAAATCGACAAACACGAATTCGAAGAATGGGAACAATACCTAAACTCAATGAAAACCAACATCAAAAAAAATTACGCAACACCCGACGAATTGGAGAAATTCCTGGAGTATACACAACGAATGTATTCTGACATCACTTCACAAGAATAAACACCGCTCTTTCATTGTCGCTTTCGGCTAGCGGTGCATTCGCACAGCGTCGCCTTATCTCCTCGAAAAGCGATGTTTATTATCGGCAGAATGCTCTTTCTTTGTCGCTTTCGGCTAGCGGTGCATTCGCACAGCGTCGCCTTATCTCCTCGAAAAGCGGTGTTTATTATCGGCAAAATGCTCTTTCATTGTCGCTTTCGGCTAGCGGTGCATTCGCACAGCGTCGCCTTATCTCCTCGAAAAGCGGTGTTTATTATCGGCAGAATGCTCTTTCACCACCGCTTTCGGCTAGCGGTGCACATAATAGGCATAGAAAATCCCCCTTATGGAATTCCCATAAGGGGGATTGCAAATTTGTTTAGTCACCGACAGCGATCGATTCGGGGAAGATTTTCGAACTATCTTCTTGCAATTGTGATGTGTTGATATACCCTTGAATAACGGCGCCATCTAGCACACTGATTGTAGAGGCATTAATATCGCCGATTATGACGGCATCACTGCCCAATTCTGCCTTGCCGCCAACTTCAATATTCCCTTTAACCTTACCATTAACATCGGCATATTGCGTATTGATATTGCCAAGCAGAATAGTATCACTATCGATATGTAATTGCCCCTTAGATGAAACATTCCCCTGCATTGAGGAGCCTTTCATACTGGCATTATTGCAAACAATGTCACCGACAATTTTACCGCTGACATCTATATTCTTAGTTGTGTTAATATTCCCCTTCACATTGCCTTGAAGATCCATATCGGCGAAGGAGCTGATATTACCATCAATAACCGTGTTGCGTGATATTACAGTAACTTCGTATGAATCACTACTTCTATCAAAATCTTCATTCGATGTTTCGATACTGGGCATTGTGTTATAATCTTGCTCGTTTACCGTTTCCGGTTCAGGGGAATTTGTAGTAT
>JAAZLM010000255.1 GCA_012799315.1 Clostridiales bacterium
CGAGGTTAAAAGGCACTGCCAGACATTTGGCAGAAAATCTTTCAACCTTGAAAACCCTTTATTTATCAGTGTTTTGAATACCCCTATTTCTCAACCCTTGACATCAATACTACCGTCTCAACGTGCCCTGTTCTAGGGAACATATCTACTGCTCTTGTTTTAACGGCAGTATAGCCGTTATCCTGCAAAATCCTAATGTCACGGGCGGCGGTAGCAGGATTGCACGATACCATTACTACCCTTGTCGAGGCAAGCTTTACTACTGCATCTAACGTTCGACGATCGCACCCTTTCCTAGGTGGATCAAGTACAATTACATCTGGTGATATATCCTCATTGATGAGGGTATTCGCTGCGTGTGATGCATCTGCGCATATGAAGCGCACATTGCTAATATCGTTCTCTTGTGCGTTCTTCTTGGCATTCTCTATCGCCGCCGGAACGATCTCTATTCCGATAACTTCCCTCGCCTGCGGGGCTAGACTAAGTCCAATCGTGCCTGCTCCACAATACATATCTATTACTAAGTCATCGGGTTCTAAATCTGCATAATCTTTCACAATCCTATATAATTTCTCCGCTTGTGCAGTGTTAATTTGATAAAATGAGTGGGGGGAAAGTGTGATTATATTGCCGCACATTAAGTCTTTGATCGTTTCACACCCGGCTAATAAAACGTTCTCCTCACCTAAAATTACATTTGTTCTATCCGGGTTGATATTCATTACGGCACTTTTTATATTTTCAAATCGCTCGGTTAATGCATTCGCAAGTCCTGATAGCTCCTTTTCGTTTCTCCCACGAGATACAAAACATATGGCAATTTCACCACTATGCCAACCTTGTCTTATAAAAACATTCCTCAATATGCCTTTGTGCGTCCCCTCATCATAAGGCTCAATTCGGTGTTTTGCTGAGTAATCAACTATGAATTCGTTAATTTGTGCAAATTCCTCGGGGTGTAGTTTACAATCAGTTATCGGGGTAATCCTATGACTTCGCCTAGCGTAAAATCCGCATACTATTTTGCCATTCTCACTACCTATCGCATGGACGGCCTTGTTGCGATAACGGTCGACATTATCGCAGCCTACAATCGGCTCAAACTGGGTCGATACCTTGCCAATTCGTTCGAACGCATCACGGACTGTTCTATCTTTTACTTTAAGCTCTTCATCATAACTTATATGGCGGTAGGCGCATCCCCCACATTTGGCGAAAACAGGGCAATCCACCTCAATTCGCCCCGATGATGGTATGAGAATCTTATTTATAATGCCGTATGCATAGCTCTTTAGCACTTTTACAATTTTCACTTCAACGATATCGCCAATTGCAGTGAGTGGAACGAAAATCGCCATATTCTCATGATGACCGACACCGCTCCCTTGCGAGGTTATATCTGTAATCTCTATCTTTATAATCTGATTTTTCTTAATTATATTGTTCTTCAATTTTTAATAAATCCTCCGAATTTCCGCCTATACTATCATTTCATTCTACCATATTTTCATTATTGTTACAAGTAACTTCATCGTAACTTAATTCTATATTAATTTCTGTTATTGATTTCTATGCCCATTCGGTGAATTTTTTTTATTTTCTACACCTTTCATTGCATTCATAACATATTTTAAGTATAATATTAGATAGTGTTCACCACCGCTTAAGGTACCTTATCGGCTTTCCTAGACGGTGGGAGCAAAAGCATATAAGCTTATTGAGAGGGGTCTTATTATGAAAATTGTAGAAGCAAAGAATTACGAAGATCTAAGTAAAAAGGCAGCAGCCTTAATTTCTGCACAAGTTATCCTCAAGCCGAATGCAGTGATCGGGCTTGCTACCGGCTCAACACCAATTGGCACTTATGAGCAGTTAGTTGAGCTTTATAAAAAAGGGTATGTTGACTTTTCAAATGCAAGGACTGTTAATCTTGATGAATATTGCGGTCTATCACCCGAAAACGACCAAAGCTATCGCTACTTTATGAACGAGAAACTTCTAAACCATATTAATATCAAAATGGAAAATACATTCCTGCCCGATGGCATGGCAAAGGATTTTGATAAGGAGTGCAAGAGGTACGATGAATTAATCGATAATCTTGGTGGGATGGATATTCAGCTACTTGGGATTGGGCATAATGGGCATATTGCGTTCAATGAGCCTAGCAATACTTTCCCCGCATATACGAACATTTCAAAGCTTGGTGAAAGTACGATTGAGGCGAATGCCCGTTTCTTTGACTCACCGAGTGATGTGCCAACAGCAGCGCTAACCGTCGGTATGAAAGCAATTATGCAAGCTAAGAAAGTGCTTTTACTTGCGAACGGTATGGATAAAAAACATATTATTGAGAAGTCGCTCTATGGGGAGATTACTCCGAATGTCCCTGCATCAATATTGCAGCTACATCCCGACTTAACTGTTATAACTTGCTTTAAGTAAATCAAAAATCTCTCCTTGACGATATTCCCCGATGTGCCTGTATAACTTCCTCCCTACAGCGGATTCAACCATTATCACTTTCTTTAAATAAATAGATTTCTTCCTGTTGAAAAGTTGAGCAGAATTATGATCCTGACTAAATGCGCAGTAGTGACTCTTTATGCTGAATATAAACTCCCGTAAAAATTAGGATATAAATTAGGAAATACATTGAAGTTTTATAGTGTTTTCGAGTTGTGTTTTTCCTCTTTAATCCAAGAAATAGAACAAAATAATTATCATATCAAAAAATAATGAATGTATTGATAATTATTATATTTTTAAGTTGACACCGCTATATGTTACATGATAAAATGGACTTTAATCTTTGTAAAGAGATACTACTATTCATAGAGCGGCGTTCATGAAACAAAAGAATTTAGGAAGTGAATTAATATGGAACATAGGAGTAAATTCTCTGGTAAAATTGGATTTGTCCTAGCGGCGGCGGGTTCCGCAGTTGGTTTGGGCAATATCTGGCGATTCCCATATCTAGCCGCAAAATATGGCGGCGGTGTTTTTTTATTAGTCTATCTCATCTTAGTGCTCACATTTGGGTTTACCGTTATGATTGCTGAAATTGCAATGGGAAGAAAAACAGGTAAAAGCCCGATTGGTGCTTTTGCGGCACTGAATAAAAAATACAAATTTGTTGGCTTTATTGCCTCGTTGATTACTTTTTTGATTCTCCCCTATTATAGTGTAATAGGCGGTTGGGTTGTCAAGTATTTTGCAGTATTTGTGAGCGGTGGCGCTGGCAATGCGGCAGCTGATGACTTCTTCACTGGCTTTATTTCGAAACCTC
>JAAZLM010000256.1 GCA_012799315.1 Clostridiales bacterium
ATACTCTCTAAAAATAGAACTTTTTGAAAGGGTGCACGGATTGGACATTCTAAGAAAAATAATTTATACACTGACGATAATCATAATGCTTGTTCCCACGGCGGGCTGCAGGTATTTCAAAATAAGCAGTGATACAGATACAAAAAAGGGCTTTTACGTTGTGGGGACAACATTGATAGATGGTAACGGTAATGAATTCATTATGCGTGGTGTTAATCATCCCTACACTTGGTTTAAGAATATGACCGATCTAGCCTTTGACGGGATTGCCAAAACGGGTAGCAACACAATTAGGATAGTCCTATCCAATGGTGAGAAGTGGCAAAAAGATGACTTGGATAGCATTAATTCGCTCATTGATAAGTGCAAGGAAAATAACCTTGTCGCTGTTCTTGAAGTGCACGATGCGACGGGCGAAGATAATGTCGAATCGCTGAACGCTGCGGTAGATTATTGGATCGAGATAAAGGATGCGCTAATTGGCAACGAAGCATATGTCATCCTCAACATCGCTAATGAGTGGTTCGGCTCATGGCAAGGCGAACAGTGGAGGGACGGTTATATATCGGCAATTGAAACGATAAGAGATGCCGGAATAGAGAATACTATCATGGTAGATGCTGCAGGTTGGGGACAGTACCCGAAGTCGATATTCGATTATGGTGGTGAAGTATTGGCGGCCGACAACCTCGGCAATACGATGTTTTCGATCCATATGTATGAATATGCCGGCGGAGATGCAAAAACTGTCAAGGATAATATAGATAATGTTCTAGCTGAGAGTCTATGCTTAGTAATTGGTGAATTCGGTGGCGAGCATACGAGTGGTGACGTTGATGAAGATACTATAATGAGTTACTGCAATGAACTTGGAGTCGGGTATATAGGTTGGTCGTGGAAAGGTAATAATAGTGAACTTGACTATCTTGATATTTCCCATGATTGGGGAGGAGAGAACCTATCACCGTGGGGAAAAAGATTAGTAGACGGTGAGAATGGCATCAAGGAAACATCGGAGATTTGTTCTATATTTGATTAATATATCGATTATAAAAAGGCTGATTATCGTATGATAATCAGCCTTAATTCTATATCACTTTATACCTTCCATCAATGCCTTTACTATCTCAGGATATTGCCATTTATTTTGCCGCCTATTCAAAATGCCGAAGTTTTCGCCATTGCCACTAAAACTCCCATTATCCCACCAGATACAAGTTATGCCTTTTCCCTTTGCGATGCGCACATAGTACTCCGCCCATGATGCACGATCCGATAGATTTTCCTTATTAAGTGCGCCGAATTCGCCCATTACAACGGGGATCCCCTTACTAATAAAAGTTTTATGCAGTGAATCCATCACTTGATTTATGACGTCGGTATCACCTTTATTCTTCACATTCCATTTATCAGTACCGTCAATATCTAGTGCAAAATGATATGGCTCATAAGAATGAACCGACACGATAATGCGTTTGTCGTTATTGGGAATTTTCATAGAACTTGTTACATTGCTCCAAGGAGATGCCGCATATGTAGGTATCATCAAGAATCGCTTAGGGTTATTCCCTTTTGATTTGCGAATAGTGTTGACGAATGCAGCATTGAGCTGATTGATCACATCTCTTGCCTCAGCGGTTCCGCCCGTCCATTCCTGTGGAGTGTCTTTCATTCGTGGTTCATTCATTGCCTCAAATATAAGATGTTCATCATAATTTTTGAATCGATCAGCAATTTGCTCCCATATCTTTTGCAATTTTGCTTTTGCGGTCGGTAGATTCTGCTTTGATGGGAAGTGCCAATCCTCGTGATGCAAATTGATAATAACATACATATTATTATCAATTCCATAATCGACTACTTGTTGAACTCTATCCAGCCATGCTTTATCAATCTTATAATTGGGTGCATCACCTGTATGTTGGAACCAAGTCACTGGCACCCTTAAAGTATTGAATCCAGCAGCCTTAATAGTATCTATCATCTTCTTAGTAGTAACAGGATTGCCCCACGCAGTTTCGAAATCCGACGCCCTTGTGGGTAGGTTATTGCCCGATTCCCAATGTATGGAGTCGAGCGTATTGCCTAAATTCCACCCGATTTTCATATCTTTCACGATCTTCATAGCAGTTGTATCTTTAAAATTAGATTTTTTCAAACTGTCCTTGCCCTTGTCTTTGTTCTCTTCTGCTTTTTTAGTTGTTGTGGGTTTGCTAGATGATGAGGATTCGCTAGTTATCTTAATAGTCGTGGTATTGCTAGCCTTTGTCGTTGTTTCACTCGTTGTTGTCGAAGTACTCGTTGCAGTGGTAGTGCTTGTAGTTGTATATTCGCTAGTTGTCGTAGTGCTAGTAGTTTCGCTTGAATAAAATTCATTAGAAGCGCCATAGCTACATGAAGTTAAAATAACGGTAGCCAGCATTATTGGGAATGCTACTTTAAGTAGTTTTTCGATCATTTTCATCATTTTCCCTCCTCATACTAATAGAATACATTTTTCGCAAGGGAGTTTCATTAAAAATATGTAAACGTTATCACCTTTAGAGCATAAATCAAATACAATATATTAATTTTGTCAGAATCGGCAGTAAACTTAATTTAATTACTTATCTTAGATTCGACCGATATAACATTATAGTTATATTCATCACTTCAAAAGGACAGAATAGTCATACTTCCGTGCGGTATATACGTATTTTTACGGTGGATTCGTTATGTTGACACTAATTTTAATACATGCTAAAATTATAACTACAA
>JAAZLM010000257.1 GCA_012799315.1 Clostridiales bacterium
AATTCATAAGTTGCGACTTCTTTAAAATCGCTTCTTTTTGAATATCAAGGGCTATGTTTTTAATTAATAGCATTGTTCAATTTTCAAGATACCATTGTCTCGCCAAAGGCGAGCCATGGAAATATTTCGCTAACGCGCAATATTTCTCAGTCTGTGCCCATGAAAACGGAGAAATACCTGTTTTCATAGTGGTTTACAGCTGATTTAACCGCCGTAAATTTCCGCACCCGTTTTAAGGTGCCTACTTAGTATATCACTTGTCGAATGCTTTGTCAATACTTTTTTAGAAAAAACTTTTGATTTTTAGCTTTCGTTCTCTTATGCTCTTTAGAAGAGCATTCATGATATTCGGTAGTGAATGTGCCGTCTTTTTGACAGCTTTATTATCTTATCATCTTTCTTCGACAATGTCAACACTTTTTCAAAAAATAAATTTCTTCCAATTCGAAATGCGAAACTACAGCTTTTTTATACCTTATATATAGGGGGAATTTTGCGTCTTTATTATGCCCGAATATCATAAATTTATAAAATCATAATTCGCAGCAGAAATTTTCACTGAAAATGCGCCTATATATAAAGGTATAAATCCGTGCATAAATGGCGGGTATTCCCTCCCAATAAAATTTCATAACAAAGGGGAGGGATTCCCCCATCCTAAAAATCTATTCGTATTGTTTATGCGTGATGACACGAATTGAATTCAAAATTGAAAGTATTGCTACACCAACGTCGGCAAATATTGCAAGCCACATCGATGCAAATCCGAGAGAGCTCAGAAGCATTACAATACCTTTAACCGCAAATGCGAACACGATGTTCTGCCATACTATCCTATGCGTCTTTTTTGAAATTGCTACTGCGGTTGCTAATTTTGCTGGATTGTCGTTCATAATAACAATATCCGCCGCTTCAATCGCGGCATCCGATCCTAGTCCACCCATTGCTACGCCGACATCAGCCCGTGCTATTACTGGCGCATCGTTAATTCCATCACCGACGAATGTTAGCCCTCCATCACTTTCGAAATATTCAATCTGCTCGACCTTTTCATTGGGGAGGAGTTCGGCAACATAATTGTCAAGTCCAAGTTGGTTTGAAATCGATTCGGCCACTGCCGATTTGTCACCCGTCAACATTGTGATTTTTTCAATTCCCTGCTTTCTTAACCTTGAAATTGCAATTTCGCTTTCCTGCTTGATTGTGTCCGCTATGATAATCTGCCCGACATACTGATCCTGCGCCGCAACATATATAATTGTCCCGACTTTATCACCGTCGGATTTATGTGTTGACGGTATCTTTACACCCTCATCTTCAAGTAATCTAGCATTACCTGCAAACATTCGCACCCCGTCAACAACTGCCGAAACACCGAATCCCGCATATTCCCTATAATCGCTTATTCTACTCTTATCGGGATCGGCGCCGAACTCATTAAGTACCGCTGTCGCTATATGATGATTGGAGAAACTTTCGCACAGGGCAGTCATTTCAATTAGCTTTTCGCTATTCCAATTATTATATGGGCGAACCTCCTTAACAGAAAAATCGCCACTTGTTAATGTGCCCGTTTTATCAAAAACTACATGGCGCACTCTTCTCAAATTTTCAAGATAGGTGCTGCCCTTTACAAGAATACCATGTTTAGATGCCGCACCGATTCCACCAAAGAAGCCCATCGGAACGGAAATAACTACCCCGCATGGACAGGATACGACTAAGAAAATCAGTGCTCTATATAACCAGTCGGAAAATCTCTGTCCGCTCAAAAATAGCGGTGGTAGAAATGCCACTAGTGCCGCAACTATAACTACAACAGGTGTGTAGACCCTGGCAACTCTCGTGATGAATCTCTCCGTCTTTGCCTTTTTAGATGTTGATTCCTGCACCATTTCAAGAATTTTAGAGGCGGTAGATTCGCTATAATGACGTGTGACTTCAATTGTTAGCAGCCCATCAATATTGATGAATCCTGCCAATACCTCATCGCCCTCGTGCGTGCTCCTTGGCATTGATTCGCCCGTCAATGCCGATGTATCGATCGCCGCATCGCCCTTTATAAGAATACCATCAAGCGGGATCCTCTCCCCCGCTTTAACGACGATTTGCGCACCGACTTCAATCTCGCTAGGATGTTTTTCTATCAATTCACCATCTCGGAGGAGTACCGCCCTATCTACTTTAAGTTCAAGTAAATCCTCGATCGATTTCCTGGATTTCCCAGCCGCCTTATCCTGAAGAATTTCACCAATTTGATAGAGGAGCATTACAGCGACCGCCTCGGGATATTCACCAATTGCGAATGCGCCGATTGATGCAATTGCAATTAGGAAATTCTCATTGAATAAACTCCCTTTAAAAATGCCACGAGCGGCATATTCCAACACTTCTAATCCTATTAATATGTAGCTCCCTATATAGACAATTGCAATTGTAATTTCACTAACACCACTATCGAATACAGATAGCAAAATCGCAAATAAAAGTAAAGCTACTCCGACAAAATACTTAAAATATTGCTTCATCTAATGTCCTCACTCCCTAATATGTTCTAGACCTGTGCTAATTATCTCTTTCACATGATCATCGTCAAGCGAATAATAAACTACCTTGCCCTCACGACGATATTTTACAAGTCTTGCTTCCTTCAATATTCGCAACTGGTGAGATATTGCTGATTGCGTCATTGATAATAATGCCGATATGTCACAAACACACATCTCATTTCGGCTAAGTGCGCTAAGAATCCGTATCCTCGTGCTATCGCCAAAAACCTTGAAGAATTCAGCTAAATCATATAGAAGTCCTTCCTCCGGCATATCTTGCATTACTTTTTCCACTATATCTTTGTGCATGAATTCCTGCGCACATTGCGGTGCTTTTTTACTCATCCCATGCTCCCTCCTCTCAATAACATATGAGCGACCATTCATATGTTCTTACAGTATAGCACAGATATTCCTATACTGTCAATAGGTTTTTGCCGGTAAACTCTTTTTTTAGAATGCGGTGAATAATCTCACACAGTCCGCCGCCATATCCCATGTATGGCAACGCAATAATGATAAGTCTATGTAAAATTTGACGAATGTAAACGGTTAAATTGGTAGGAAAACTAGCGTTTTTTGTACAATGTGCTAGATTTGCGTGAATTTTATTGCCTTTTGTTCTACACAAACAACATTGACACCGGGCGATTACTCTGATATTATACTCACTGAGAGCTATAGTCGTCGCCATAATTTGGTATAGCTATTACATAGTTGCTAATTTTGTTTGTCGACTCTAGCTATCGTCTAATCATGTCTATATGTAAGTATAGAATTTCAACTTAATGCGGAGGTGAATTAAATGAAGTTAACAAAAATTATCCTTGCTGGACTACTATCAGTAGTGATGATTGCAAGCCTAGTAGCTTGTGGTGGTAACGATGACAATTCATCAAATGCTAGCGATGACACATCGCAAGTATCACAAGACGACGCATCGGAAGACGACGCATCGGAAGACGACGCTGAATAATTCCACTCACAAAGAAATATTCTAAAATGAGTACGCTCGTTTTGCGCAAATGCCTAGAAAACTAGGTGTTTGCGTTTTGTTTTGAAAATAAATTACCATTATTGACTTTAGAATGTCGTTATGTTAATATTAATTGTGTAATATGTCTAGCGATCAAGGGTAACCTAATATTTAAGAGGAGGATAATTATGAAAATTACTAAAATTTTTACAGCAGGTATGCTTTGCCTATCTTTAATTCTTAGCATTACCGCCTGCAGTGATGGTAAGGGATCTAGCAGTACAATTTCACTAACGTCGGAGCAACAAGGTGTTATTAGTAATGCGGCATCACTCCTACCAGAGGACGAACTTGAGAATAAAGTCGTCAAGCAATATGGGTTCTACGATATAAACGGAGCGGCCGATATTGTTCCTGCAATTAATTTATTTGAGCAAAAATATGGTGGTAAAATTGAATATGT
>JAAZLM010000258.1 GCA_012799315.1 Clostridiales bacterium
TTAAGGGAGCAAGGAGTCTTGTCGCTTCATGCGTGCATCCAATTAACGAAGGTATGGAAATTTTCACAAATACGCCACTTGTGCTAAATTCACGTCGACAAACACTTGAACTAATCCTATCCACTCATGATAGACGTTGTCTATCCTGTGTGCGTAGCGGTTCGTGCGAATTGCAAACACTTTCACATGAATTAGGTGTTGATAATGAGGCAATTTTCGACGGTGAGAACAATACATATGAAATTGACGATAGCGCAGCTCATATGTACCGTGATAATAACAAATGTATTCTATGCCGCCGCTGTGTTGCAATGTGCGATACTATTCAAGGAGTAAGTGTAATCGGTGCTAATAATAGAGGATTCGCTACCGATATTGCAAGTGCATTCGACATGGGTCTTGCAGATACAAGTTGCGTTTCATGCGGTCAATGCATCGTTGTTTGCCCGACTGGCGCTCTTGCTGAAAAAGATAATACAAGCGACGTGTGGGAGGCTCTTGCCGATGATAGCAAACATGTTATCGTTCAAACTGCGCCAGCGATCCGTGCAACACTTGGTGAAGAATTCGGTATGGAGATCGGCACCAATGTTCAGGGTAAAATGGTGGCTGCACTCAGACGACTTGGATTCGATAAAGTATTCGATACGGACTTTTCCGCTGATTTAACCATCATGGAGGAAGCAACCGAATTCATTGATAGAGTGCAAAATGACGGTGTTCTACCTATGATAACATCATGTTCGCCCGGCTGGATTAAGTTCTGCGAACATTACTACCCCGATATGCTAGATAATCTATCGTCATGCAAATCACCTCAGCAGATGCTCGGTGCTGTAATAAAAACCTACTATGCTGATAAATTCAATATCGATCCTAAAGATATGGTAGTTGTGAGTATCATGCCATGTACTGCTAAGAAATTTGAAATTGGCAGGGATGATCAAGATGCTTCAGGCTATCCGGATGTTGATATTTCAATCACAACTCGTGAATTAGCACGAATGATTAAACGTGCAGGAATCGAATTCTCGCAACTACCTGATGAAGAATTCGACCATCCTCTAGGACTAGGGACCGGTGCTGGCGTTATTTTCGGTGCAACTGGCGGAGTTATGGAGGCTGCTCTTAGGACAGCGGTTGAGAAATTAACTGGAGAAGAATTAGATCACTTGGATTTTGAGCAGGTGCGTGGAACAAAGGGCATAAAAGAAGCAACATATAATATCGATGGACTCGATGTAAAAGTTGCCGTTGTGTCCGGTCTTGCAAATGCAAGAACACTGCTTGATCAAATCAAGGCGGGTGAAAAGGAATATCACTTCATTGAAATAATGGGCTGCCCAGGCGGATGCGTCAACGGCGGCGGCCAACCGACACAACCATCGACAGTTCGTAATTTCACCGATTTATCGACGCTGCGTGCAAAGGCTCTATATAAGCAAGATGCTAGCGGCAAGTATAGGAAGTCGCATGACAATCCATATATCCAGCAGCTATATGCTGAATATCTCGGCGAACCGGGATCCGAAAAAGCGCATGATTTTCTACATACAAAGTATGTTAAACGTTCAATTCTATAAAAAAGAGCAGAAAAAGGCAACCCGTGAGGGTTGCCTTTTTCTATTCAGGAAATAATTATTTTCGGGTTAAACAGTTTCTTTCATATCTTCGATACACTCGCTACAAATGTTCTTGTTCTTGTAAACGATAACATTAGATGCGTTATTACAGAAGATACAAGCTGGCAAATACTTCTTAAGAATAATTTGCTCTGAGTCAACATAGATTTCTAGTGAATCTTTCTCAGCGATATCAAGTGTTCTACGCAACTCGATCGGGAGAACAATTCTGCCTAGTTCGTCTACTTTTCTAACGATTCCAGTTGATTTCATAATTTTAACCTCCTCACCCTTTACAATTCTATTCGCTATGTAATATGTATAGCATGCCAAAGTTGATTAATAAAGGCTTTTTGACTTTATCTTTCATTCGGCAATTAAATAGTACCACATTATTTGATAAATGTCAAATAATGTACGCATAAAAACACGAATTTCATGTAAATATAGTGTGAATAAGTAGCTATATGTTATTTTAGCAAACAAAATCGATTAATTTATTTCTAATTTTAAAGCAAAATATCTTCTGCGTGAGTTTTTAAGTAAATTCAGGTAGGAAACGACTATTTAAATAAAGGTGTGATAAAAATGATGAAGTGGGTTTTCTCAGCGCTCATTCTTTTGTCGGTAGTATTCGGCATGATGAATGGACAAATGTCAGAAGTTACGAATGCTGCATTGGAAGAATGCTCGACAGCGGTGACGCTCTTTTTGTCGTTGGTTGGTGTAATGGCATTATGGAGTGGATTGATGAATGTAGCGGTCAAATCCGGTGCTACTAATTTCATCACACGTTTGTTCCGCCCAATTGCAAAGCTCCTCTTCAAGGGGCTCGATCCGAATAGCAAGGCATTCCAGGCAATATCGATGAATATGACTGCCAATTTGCTAGGACTTGGGAATGCTGCCACGCCCCTCGGACTTGAAGCGATGAGCGAACTTGAGAAAGAGAATAAGGGTAGCAAAATCGCAAGTAACCATATGGTAATGCTCGTTGTAATAAATACTGCAAGCATTCAGCTAATTCCAACAACAATTGCCGCACTACGATTAAAACATGGATCGGCATCACCTTTTGAAATTATTCCAGCTATTTTGCTAGCGTCGATTTTTTCGGTCATATCTGCAGTTTTAATAGTGATCGCTTTTAGGAAAACTGGACTCAAGAAAGATGCGCAAGATAATTTTACTGAAAACGGGAAGGAGCAAAAATGAGATTAACCGATTTTATCATACCTTTAATGATTTCATTCATCTTAATACACGGCTTAGTTAAAGGAGTTGACGTCTTTAACGAATTCCTCGACGGTGCAAAGGACGGACTTATGATTGGTGTCAAAATTCTGCCCGCTCTTGTTGCGCTCATGACTTGCATGGGTATGTTCAAAGCATCGGGCGCATTAGATGTGCTGACTTACGCAATATCGCCACTTTCATCGGCTATAGGATTCCCGCCCGAATGCGTGCCACTAGCATTGCTGCGCCCATTGTCGGGCAGTGGCGCACTTGTACTCTTTGAAGGCGTCCTTAGTGAACATGGGCCGGATAGCTTTATCGGTAGAGTTGCCAGTGTCTTGATGGGATCGACTGAAACAACATTCTACACAATTGCTATTTACTTCGGCGTTACTAAAGTAACAAGGACTAGGCAATGTTTAGCCGCCGCCATAACGGCGGACTTTGCAGGATTCATAGCAAGTGCTATTACAGTGAGGTTATTTTTGGGCATTTGATAGCTATTATAACAAAAATAACCGCATAATTTGTTGAAAGTAGTGCAAAATATAAAAAGGTCAAGTTCTTTATTAAAAAGCATTGACATCGCATAATAATTTTGATATAATGAACAAGCATCAAAAGAGCAATTGAGATATGCGAGCCATTAGCTCAGTCGGTAGAGCACTTGACTTTTAATCAAGGCGTCCGGGGTTCGAATCCCCGATGGCTCACCATTTTCCCCGATAACATTAATGTTGTCGGGGTTTTTGTTTGCTCATTTGTTGAATCCTAATCGAATCTTTAGACATAAAAACAAAAGCCGCAACCTTTAGTAACAAAAAACCCTATAATTACATATTCTAAATTAGGGGGTTGAATATTATGTTAGCAGTTTTATTCCCATTACTATGTTGCTGCAATAACCGCAAAGATCGTAACCATCACCATAAATGCAGATGTTGCGAACCTGACAGAAACGTTTGTAGACCAAGAAGGTATTGCGAGGAGCAAGCTAATCGCAATTCATGTAATTGTAGGCATGAATGCGATAGATAACTAAATTTATCGGATGGAGTTCGAATTCGGACTCCATCTTTTAATGTGCGTTACAGGTTTATACATAAACTTGCAAAGGGTAAATCTGTATGATACAATATTAATACTATACTATATTATATATAGGAGGTTTTTTAATGAAGGAAGTCCACCCGACAGCATTGAAAATCTATGATTATATTAATGAGCGGTCAGTCAATGATATTGTCCCAACTATTCGTGAGATTTGCTCTGCTCTATCAATTAAATCTACCTCCACCGTACATAGATATATCTCCGAGCTTGTCGATGCCGGTCTTATTGAAAAGTCGGACAATCAGCGCAGGGCGATCCGCCTAGCTGGTAAGAATGCGATGCGCATCCCCCTTGTTGGAGTTGTAACGGCTGGCGAGCCAATTACCGCTATTGAGAATGTTGTCGATTATATTTCATTCTATCCGCATAAGAATTATAATGATAAGCTTTTTGCGCTCAACGTAAAGGGCGACAGCATGATTAATGCTGGAATCCTTGATGGTGACATCGTTGTCGTGGAGAAGACACCATATGCGAACAATGGTGAAATCATCGTCGCACTTGTCGATGGTGAAGATGCTACTGTAAAAACATTTTATAAGGAAGATGGTCACTATCGCCTACAACCCGAGAACGATGCTATGGATCCTATAATTTCAGATAATGTATCTATAATTGGTAAGGTCGTTTCTGTAATGCGATATTACTAGATTAGTGTAAGGATTTTAGACAATATTATTGGAAACTGCTGTTTTTCTTAAATAGCAGTTTTTTTGTTGAAATAACTTACATTATGCACTATAATAATATATAGCAATTTTCTTCGGTGGAATAACAATCCGCCAAATCGCAAAACATACTATATTATATGAGAGGTGTTTTAGCAGTGTGGTCAAAATTCCAACATCTTATAGATTTGAATGATTATAGCGTTGAAGAGTGGAACGAAATTATCTTCCTAGCACAGAATATCATGCACCATCCAGACAGGTATAAGAGTAGTCTGACCGGTAAAATTATGGCGACACTATTCTATGAGCCATCAACTAGAACGCAAATGTCATTCCAAAGTGCAATGCTTCGCCTCGGCGGTGGGATTATCGGATTCGACAATCCGGCGACTTCATCCGTATCAAAGGGCGAAAGCATTAAGGATACTACAAAGGTAGTAAGCAGCTATTCGGATATACTTGTAATTCGCCACCCGAAAGAGGGCTCTGCTAAGGCGGCAGCATTGACTGCGGACTGCCCTATTATAAATGCTGGCGACGGTGGGCATCTCCACCCGACCCAAACTCTAACCGATCTATTGACCTTAAAGGAAGAGAAGGGAACACTATCGAATCTCACCATCGGACTATGTGGCGATCTGCTAAATGGGCGCACTGTACACTCTCTTTTAAAGGCATTGTCCCATTATGAGAATAATCGCTTCGTGCTTATTTCGACTAAGGAGCTTCGCCTGCCATCATATGTGAAGAATGTTCTCAAGGCAAATGGCTGCACATATCAAGAGGTTCATACCCTTGAGGAGGCAATGCCGTATATCGATGTATTATATATGACTAGGATACAAAGGGAACGATTCGCATCGGACGAGCATTATATTAAACAAAAGGATATATTCATCCTTGATATGCCAAAGTTAAAAGAAGCAAAGGATGATCTTGTCATCCTGCACCCTCTACCAAGAGTAGATGAAATTGCAAATGAGGTGGATAGCGATCCTCGTGCACTATATTTTAAACAGGCATTATACGGCGTTTATATTCGCATGGCTCTAATTTTCACCATGCTAGACCAGAAATCTAAATCTAATGGCTTGCTATGCGGTAAGGAAAGGGCAGGAATAGCCTGCACTAATCCCAATTGCATTACGCATACAGAACCATATCTACCCAAATACTTCCGTGGTGGGGATGTTCTTGAATGTGAATACTGTGATAGGAAGATTAAAACGATATAAGATAGCATCTACTTTAAGCGGATATTGCAATCCGCTTAATTTAGTTAATTTTAGTTAATGTGCACAAATCCCGTTTAAGTGTTTTACTTAAACGGGATTTTCTTTTTGTTTGCTAGAAGCATTCCGCCATATATCCACCACCCTTAAATCTTGCCACTATTTAGGCAATCAAGGCATAATTATGGGGCTTGACACATAGTCTTTATGGCGGATGCATATAATCTATCAAGTTGAAACATTATACGCATATTGGTTATTACTTTTAATCAATGTAGCACTTTGCACAAAAATTAGCAGTATAATAGCACTTGTAAATCGTTTACAGTACAACATATATACAAACTATGCTAAACGCACTATAAAA
>JAAZLM010000259.1 GCA_012799315.1 Clostridiales bacterium
CCGGTGTTCCTATTACACCGATCTTACCGTTCCTTGTCTTAACGCACGCAGTCTGAACTGCCGGCAACAATACCCCCGTAAAAAGGAAGTCGAATTCCTGCGTAATTTTCTGCGGCAATATCGCACTGACAGTACCGCAAGCGGCAACAATCATCTTAACATCATGTTCTAGTAAAAAGCTAATATCCTGTAATGCGTATTTCATTATCGTTTCTTTACTTCTAGTACCGTATGGAATCCTAGCAGTATCGCCAAAATAGATAATATCCTCATTTGGCAGAATTTTAGAGAATTCCCGCACTGAGGTTAATCCGCCAATGCCCGAATCGAATATGCCAATTGGGCGATTATCCATAGCTTTTATCCGCCCTTTCAAATGCTATTTCAATCAGTCTATCTAATAGCTCGGGATATGGAATTCCCGACGCCTGAATCATCTTAGGATACATACTAATTGAAGTGAATCCGGGTAGGGTATTTACTTCATTGACAATTACTTCTTGATCAGGGGTGACAAAACAGTCCACTCTTGCCAGTCCGCTGCAGCCAAGCGCTTTAAACGCTTTTACGGCAATTTCCTGCACTTCCTTTGTGGCATTGTCCGAAATTTTAGCTGGGATATTGAGCTGTGATTCATTGAGTATGTATTTTGCGTCATAGTCGTAGAATTCATTACAGGGTACAATCTCGCCGACCACCGATGCTATTGGTGATTCCATACCCAGTACTGCACATTCGACCTCTTGCCCGATTATCTCCTGCTCGACAATTACCTTTTTATCGTGGGTGAATGCAAGCTTCACCGCCTCGGACAATTCGTGACGATTATTAACCTTGCTAACTCCGATCGATGAGCCGCAATTCGCCGGCTTTACAAAAACGGGGTATTCAAGGCTATTCTCCAATTCATCGCATCTTGAATCAAGATCGGATAGGCACGGGAAACGCAACACCTCCCATTTTGCTGTTTTAATGCCACTGTATTCTAATATGGTATGTGTAATATCTTTATCCATGCACACCGCCGATGATAGCGTATTACAACCGACATAGGGTATCCCGCTTAACATGAATAGCCCCTGTATCGTGCCGTCCTCGCCATTCTTACCATGTAGAACTGGGAATATGCAATCGACCTTTAGGTAGGACACTTCCCCCCCGTCTAGCAATGTGATGAATCCACCGTGGAGCGGATCGGGGCTGAGAATTGCCGGTGTGCAATCGGGGTGGCTCTCCCATTCGCCCGTTGCGATTAAATCGACATTACCGGGGTAGTTGAACCATCTACCTTTAGCATTAATGCCAATACAAATGACTTCATACTTATCCTGTGGGATATTTTTTATAACTGAAGTTGCCGATGCAAGGCTAACCTCGTGCTCACTCGATGCACCGCCGAATATTACGGCAACACGGATCTTTGACATTTTATAATACACTCCCTAAAAATATATTAATTAAATTAGCCAACAATCATAATTTTACTATTTTCCTATTCCTCAAGCATACCATATTACTGCTGAATTATCAACATTAATGCAATATTTTCTCCATACCTAAAATACGATGAGTATTGAACGATTTTATGGCTTATTCATCAATATGAGTAGTCCTATAATTTTATACTGTTTAGCGGCTATTTTACTAAGAAATTTGCATCGGCGCAGAGTAGTTCAGGAATTTTCAAGAATATGCTTTATAATGCTTGACTACTGCATTAAAATATGGTATAGTTTATTTACCTCAAAAAGGGGTTATTTTTTTGTGCCTATATTTATGGCATGATTCTACCGTATTTTGAGGGAGGCAGAGAGGCTCTAAATGCTGGGCCTCAACGAAGAAATTAGTCAAGCTGGACTTGACGAGGAGGTGCCGAAATGAGGGTTAAAATAACCATCGCTTGTACAGAATGCAAGCAGCGCAACTATAACACTATGAAAAACAAGAAGAACGACCCGGACAGGCTTGAGATGAACAAGTATTGCAGATTCTGTAAAAAGCACACTGTCCACAAGGAAACCAAATAGCTGAAAGGTGGACTGACTTATGGCTGGAAAAAAGACAACTAAGGCAAAAAAACAACGCAGAGGTTTTTTTGGTAGCATCAAGAAATTCTTTCGTGATTCAAAG
>JAAZLM010000260.1 GCA_012799315.1 Clostridiales bacterium
ATACTAATTGTCATAATTATAGCCCCGTATACAATAAAAATCAAGTAATATTGATATATATGCAAATTAGGCTTGCTTATGAATATGTTACGGGGAGTGGTTTTAATCGGCTATGCTGAAGTCAATTCTTCCAAGATTAATATTTACATTCATTACTTTTATACGCATTGCATCGCCAATTCGAAAGATCTTCCCACTATTGATATGAGTGCATTCAATTGGTGTGTCATAGGAATATTCCCCGACAGGCATCGAATTAAGTGTGATTAATCCCTCAATAGTATTTTCAAGTTGCACATAAATTCCATGTTCTGTAACTCCGGAAATTACACCATCGAATTCTTCACCGATGAATTTGCTCATCAATTCAGCCTTGTAACTTGCCTCACAATCACGTTCAATCTGCATTGAAAGCAATTCCTTTTGCGATGAATGATTTGCCGCCTCACCAACGAATTTAGTATATCTATTTGAGATTCTAACCTTGTTTTTATCGGTTAAATAGTCACTCATTATTCTATGAATACAAAGATCGGGATAACGGCGAATGGGCGCTGTGAAATGCGCATAATTCTTCAGAACAAGACCATAATGCCCCTTAGGAATATCGCTGTAAACCGCCTTCGCCATTGAGCGCAGAATGAGCATGCTAATTAATGAGCTATATTGGCTATCCCGTGTGTTGTCGAGTATATCGGCGAGAGTGCCGGCCGCCGTCTTATCGTCAATGCCTTTAGCAGGTATGCCAATCTTCGATAGTGTTTCTCTTAATGATTCAAGCTTTTCCGGAGCGGGATCTTCATGCACACGGTAGATGAAAGGGATCTTCATCTTCTTAGCAAATTCAGCCGCCGCCTCATTGGCAGTGAGCATTAATTCCTCAATAATAATCTCCGATTTGCCCCTTTCATATGGGCGAATATCTATCGGGATATCATTTTCATTAATCGTTAACAGCCCCTCAACCGAATCTAGTTGCGGCGCACCACGCATTCGCTTGTTTTTATGGAGAATATCGGCGAGTTCGTTCATTAAGGAAATTTTATCTAGGACATCAGCATACTTCTGTCGGATTTCATCGCTTGCTTTCCCATCTAGGATAGAATTTATTTCACTGTAAATGCCCTTGATTCTAGAGCGAATCACTGTCTTTTCAAATTTGTGGCTGATAATCTTCCCATCAGTATTCAGATCTATCAGCGCAGAAAAGCATAGTCGGTCCTCATTGGGATTGAGCGAGCAGATGCCGTTCGATAATTCCTTAGGCAGCATCGGCACAACTTTATTCGCATAGTAAATGCTCGTGCCACGTTCATAGGCTTCCTCATCGATGGCGCTGCCTTTTTTAACATAATGCGATATATCGGCAATATGGACACCTAATTTATAGCCGTCACCGTCTTTCTCAATAGAGATAGCATCGTCAAGGTCTTTGGCAAATTCACCGTCAATAGTGAAGATTACCTCATCCCTTAAATCCAACCGATCCTTTAAATCATCATCAGTAATGCCAGCACGGTCGATTCGTATTGCCTCGCTTTTAGCTCTATCAGAGAAATCAATGGGGATACCTGCTCCATCGAGAATTGCCGCCGCACAAGTTGCCGCTGAATTCGCTTTTCCGTATACGCAGGTAATTTCTGCTCTATGTTCGCTATGCCTTTTACC
>JAAZLM010000025.1 GCA_012799315.1 Clostridiales bacterium
TATAATTCCGTATATTTTTATCTCATTCCTCCAATAATAGAATCAAGCTCTATTATTGGAGGATGAATATTATGCATGCAATCATCATGGCAGGTGGGCAAGGTAGCAGACTCCGCCCATTGACCTGCAGCGTTCCGAAGCCTTTGGCGCCGTTATGCGGGCGCCCCGTTGTCGAATATATTATCGAACTCCTTATAAAACATGGTTGCGAAAAGGCAGCCTTAACATTAATGTATAAGGGGAAGAAGATAGAAGACCACTTTGAAGATGGGAAATATAATGGACTTGAACTTGACTTTATATATGAAAATGAGCCATTGGGGACTGCTGGCAGCGTGAAGAATGCCGCAAAATCAATGAGCGGCGACATTATCGTTATAAGTGCCGATGCAATGTGCGATTTCGACCTTGGCGCCGCATTGGAGCAACATCGTAGGAATAAAGCCGATGCGACTATTATAGCAAAGCGTGTTGAAGATCCTAGGGAATACGGGCTTATCAATGTTGATGATGAGCGAAGAATTACAGGCTTTTTAGAAAAGCCATCGTACGCAAGCTGCGTTACGGATCTTGCCAATACGGGAGTGTATATTCTATCCCAGAGGGCGCTATCGCTAATTCCGGATAATAGATCGGTGGACTTTGCGATGGATATTTTTCCGTTAATGCTGGAGAAGAAAATGCGCCTATTCACCGTAGAGGAAAATGGATATTGGTGCGATATTGGTGACTTCCACAGCTATATTAAATGCCAGAACGATATGCTTAGCAATCGTGTACAATGCGATATTAAAGGGCATAGGAGCCTTGAGGGTATAATCACTAATGGCAATATCAATTTTGATGAAGTCAAGGTGAATGGCCCGGTGTATTTTGGTAGCGGTGTTAAGATCGGCGCAGGCACGGTCATTTCACCGGGTACTGTAATCGGTGACAATGTAACGATAGGACGCAGTAGCAAGATCCATTCGAGCATTATTCTATCGGGATCGTATATAGGCGATAATGTCAGCTGCAATCATGCAGTGCTATGTGAAAATGCAAAGCTGATGAGAGGAAGCGCCGTTTATGAAGGTGCCGTAATCGGTGAAGGTGCGCATATTCATGAGAATTCCATAGTGGAAAAAGGCGTAAAACTATGGCCCTCAAAGCAACTGCAAAGCGATTCCACCGCTTCATATGACGTCAAATATGGATATGCACGGAGTCTTATTTGTGATGAAGATGGCATATGCGGAGAAACGAATGCGATAATAACACCGGAAATTATGACGAAGCTAGGTAGTTCGGCAGTGGCACTATCTGAAAATAAGATTGTTGGCATCTCCCACAATGGGGGGAATTGCTCTAATGCGCTACATCATGCATTCATTGCTGGTGCAATGGCGGCGGGCGCAACAGTATGGGACTTTGGCGAATGTATCGAATCCGAATTTGAATTCGCAATGAGAAAGAGTAAAGTACCCATTGCCGCCTATATCAATTCAGGCATTACAACAAATGTGCGATTGCTTGATAGGGGAGCAATGCCACTAACGAGGAAGCAGGAGCGAATGCTTGAGGGGTGCCTCAATAGAGCGGAATACGCAAAGGCGGCTCATAATGAATTCGGCAGTAGGGAAGATATGAGCAGTATACCGAAATTATATGTAACCGAATTAGGGGAGCTGGCTGAGAAGCGGATAAAGGGAATAAAGGCGACCGTAAAATCGATTAATCCTAGAATCAATGAATTGCTAACACCAATTCTAACTAGAATAAACGATATAGATGGTGAGGGAATTGTCCTCAACATTTCAAGTAATGGAAAGAGGCTATCCGCATATACTAATAGAACAGGGCTAATTAGCCACGATAAATTAGTTATAATAGCTAGTCAATATTTCTTTAAACGCAGAATTGATGTAGCACTACCGTATGACTTTCCATCGGTTGCGGACGAAGTTGCAAATGCTTATGACGTGAATTTATATCGCTATTATAGTTGCAGTTGTGATCTTAGTGATGAGAAGGCAAGAAATATCGCCCGTGAAAATGCATTTGTGTCGGATGGGCTTATTCTATCCTTAATACTAATTAACCACCTTAGCAATGAGGGGATCACATTGGAAGATGCAGTAAGCAATATTCCAAAATTCCACAAAACCAATCGCTTTATCACATTTGAATCTAGCCCACTTGCCCTGATAAAATCCTTTGGCGAGGGCGGTGGCACCATTAATGAAGGTGTGACACTTCAGGATGAAAATGGCAGGGTAATCATCCGCCCGCTAAAGACTGGGCGAGGACTTTTGCTATATGCTGAGGCAGTGAATAGTGAGGTCGCAAGTGAGCTATGCGATGTGTACGAGAAAAAAATAAAGGGAATGCATCTTGACAGTTAGAAAATAAACTACTACAATGGTAGTATATATATGTACGGATTTTTGCTGTTATGGTGGGGGGAATTCCCCTACCATTACAGTAACATAGATATTTTAGGCTATATTGTTCGGTTAATATACATAAAGCGGTAGGGGCGCATGATCATTGAATTAATATCATGTGCGGCGAAACCTTCTTTCCCGATAATCATCCTTTTGGGATTTTATTCGGATTTTAAAGAGGGTTTAGGATTTTGTACCTTAATATCGGAAAATACGGCTTTAATTTTAGAAACGAGGGAAAATAGTGTCAATAAAACAACCACAGAAAAGTAATTCAAGCGAAGATTTTAGAGGGAAAGCACAGAATAAACAAAAGACAGTGAATAAGAGTGGGGCGAAAGCGGCCACTAAAGAAAGAACTCAACCTGCAAGCAATCGAAATAAGCAAGTAAGAAATACTAATAAGAAGAAGTTGCAAATTCCACAACAAAATCAACAAAAGCAAAAAGTGGACGCATTGCAAGCGCCGAAAAAGGCAAGACCGGTTAGCCTTAAAAAGCAGAATAAACCAAGAAATAACCAGAGGAAAAAAGATATGACTAATCAAAAGAGAAAGACACCAATACGCATTATACCGCTAGGTGGACTAAATGAAGTAGGGAAGAATTTAACCTGCTTTGAATGCGGTAATGATATGATAATCGTTGACTGCGGACTAGCATTCCCTGATCCTGAGATGCTGGGCGTCGATTTAGTAATACCTGATTACACATATGTAGAGAAGAATAAACATAAACTAAGGGGTATTGTATTAACTCACGGGCATGAGGATCATATCGGCGGACTTCCATACTTCCTAAAAAGTATTAAGGCGCCGATATATGGAACAAAATTGACAATAGGACTAGTAGAGGGCAAGCTGAAGGAACACGGTTTATTGAGGGATGCATCGTTAAATGTAGTGACGCACCGTCAAATAATTAAACTCGGATGTATGGCGGTCGAATTCATCAGAGTTAACCATTCAATCCCCGATGCAATGGGGCTTGCACTCCATACGCCTGCCGGTGTAATTGTGCATACGGGCGACTTTAAAATAGATTATACACCGATTGAGGGCGGGGTAATTGACCTGGCTAGATTCGGCGAACTAGGTAATAAAGGCGTTCTTGCGTTGATGTCGGATTCTACAAATGCTGAAAGAGCTGGCACATCTATGACGGAGCGCAAGGTAGGAGAAACATTCAAGAGTTTATTTAGACGTGGTGAGGGTAAGAGGATTATAATCGCCTCATTCTCATCCAATATTCATAGAGTGCAGCAAATGGTTGATATGGCGGTGATGCACGGTAGGAAAATTGCCGTATCGGGAAGAAGTATGGTGAATGTCGTTGGCAAGGCAATTGAGCTAGGCTATCTAAAGGTGCCCGAGGGCATTTTAATCGACATGAAAGCAGTGGGAAGATATTCACCGGAGCAAATTGTTATCGTAACGACCGGTAGCCAGGGCGAGCCGATGTCGGCACTTACAAGGATGGCGATGAACGACCATAGGCAAGTTACAATTACTCCCGAGGATATGATTATTATTTCTGCAACACCGATCCCCGGTAATGAGAAATATGTTGGTAGAGTCGTTAACGGATTGCTAAAGCTAGGTGCAGATGTAATATATGAATCAATGTATGAAGTCCACGTATCGGGACATGCTTGTCAAGATGAGCTAAAATTAATGCTATCTATAACTAAGCCGAAATTCTTCATACCGGTTCATGGTGAATACAAGCATCTAATTAAACACGCATCACTTGCGACTGAAATGGGAATGCCAAGGGAGAATATTCTGCTAGGCGATAATGGACAGGTGATTGAGCTTGATGGCGTTGAGATGAAAGTTGTAAATCAAGTGCCGGCTGGACGTGTTCTTGTAGACGGGCTAGGGGTCGGAGATGTTGGCTCAATAGTACTGCGTGACAGAAAGCATCTTGCTGAAGATGGTCTTATAATAGTCGTTGCGACAATGGACAACAATACGGGTAAAGTTGTCGCTGGGCCGGATATTGTATCAAGAGGATTCGTATATGTGAGGGAGTCCGAGGAATTAATGGTAAAGGCTCGTCAAGTCCTAAGGCGGGTTCTTGATGAATGTGCAGATAAGAATATCCGTGAATGGGGCCTGATCAAACAAAAAATGAGAGAGGCTCTATCCGAATTTATATACACTAAAACAAAGAGAAGACCGATGATATTACCAGTAATTATGGAAATTTAGCATTGTCTTTAGGGGGGGTAAGATGAAAGGGATCTCCAACAAAGATATTTTATTTAAGATAGCGATATATTCATTGGCGGTAATTAGCCTTGCACTATCCGGGGCGACGTATTTCACAAACAGACTGATGTTTATGATTATAATGCCGATAGTGTCGATTCTTGTAATTGCAATCATAGTAAAATATCATTTTGTAATGCTCAATATGCACAGGTATATCGTTCATATGGATAAGGAAATTAACTTCCTAGAAAGAGAATCGCTATATGATCTTCCTATACCTGCATTAGTTATTGACGATGATCGAACAATTCTATGGTATAATAAGAATTGCCATATGAATGTTCTTGATATGCTTGAAGCCTATGGAATGAAGCTTGACATCATCACCGATATAAGCACGGAGAAGCTTATAGCTGGCGCTGGTGCGGAAGTTAATTATAATGAGAGAAGCTATATTCTCCACGCTAGGCAAACTGATAAAAGCTCCGCCGAGGGGCTGACAATAATATATTTCATCGATGTCACTGAATTCAATGAACTATCACTTGAACATAAACTATCAAAACAGACAGTTGTGCTAATTATGATAGACAATTATGAGGAAATATTAAAGAATGTTCGTGAAAGTGAAAAGGCATATGTCTATGGCGAGATTGAGAAAGTATTTGAGAAATTCATGGGCAAAACAACGGGCATTATCAGGAAGATCTCTTCCGATAGATTCATTGTAATTATCGAGGAACGGCATTTAGACGAATTGATAGCAGGTAGGTTTAAAATACTTGATGATGCTAGGGCGGTCATGGTCGATAATCGCGTGGGCGCCACACTATCAATCGGTGTCGGAAAAGGCGCAAAAACTCTTGTAGAAAGTGAACAATTGGCTAAGCAGGCGCTTGATATGGCGCTGGGCAGGGGCGGGGATCAGGCTGCGGTAAAAACTGCAAACGGATTTGAATTCTACGGCGGTATTTCACAAGGAATAGAAAAGCAAACGAAAGTTAAAACACGAATAATCGCAACCGCTCTATCGGAACTGATGGAGGCAAGCAACCGTATTTTAATAATGGGACATAGATTCGGCGACTTAGATTCACTAGGCTCCTCAATCGGACTTAATAGAGTAGCTAGAAATATGGGGAAGGAAGCCTACATAGCAGTAGATACTACAAAGAATCTAGCAACGACACTAATAAAAAGAATAGAAGATAATAATGGCGCAGATATATTCCTACCACCGCACGCAGCGGCGGAGCTTGTCACACGCAATACACTACTTATAATTGTAGATACGCATAATCCCGACTTCCTTGAGAGTGAGCATTTATATAATATTTGCGATCGTGTCGTTGTAATAGACCACCACCGCAAGATGGTAAATCACATTGACAAGGCGGTAATATTCCACCATGAGCCGTATGCATCATCTGCAAGCGAAATGGTAACGGAGCTTATTCAGTATTTTGGCGACAATTCGAAACTATCGCCAATTGAGGCGGAGGCATTACTTGCCGGAATTACTCTTGACACAAAGAATTTTGTAATGAAAACAGGTGTTAGAACATTTGAGGCGGCGGCTTTTTTAAGGAAGATTGGCGCCGATACTGTCGCTGTTAGGGCACTGTTTTCTAATTCGATAGATTCATATCAAAGAAAGACGAGGCTTGTCGCCTCATCGGAAATTTATCGCAAATGTGCGATCGCAAGCAGTGATTTCACATCGGAGGACTTGCAGATCGTTGCACCGCAGGCGGCGGACGAACTACTGGGGATTAGCGGTGTGCAGGCATCATTTGTGCTATATGCAGCCGACAACACAGCGCATATTTCCGCCCGCTCAATGGGAGAAGTCAATGTTCAAGTTATTATGGAGAGGCTTGGCGGTGGCGGGCATCTGACAATGGCGGGGGCGCAGCTAACAGGAGTAAATATCGAAAGTGCTAGGCAATCCCTGCTAGAGGCAATAGACGAATATTATGACAACTGAAATGGAGTGGTATAAATGAAAGTTATTTTATTAAAAGATGTAAAAGGATCGGGTAAGAAGGGCGACGTTGTTGATGTCGCCGATGGATATGCTAAGAACTTCCTACTAAAGAGGGGTCTTGCGGCAGTTGCCGATACAGCAAATCTCAATGCGCTTAAAGGGAAGAAAGAGGCACAGCAGCATAGAATTGATATGCAGCGCAAAGAAGCAACCGACACCGCAAAAGCGCTTGAGGGGAAAACCGTAACCGCATTCGCTAAAGCTGGTGAAGGGGGCAAGTTATTCGGATCCGTCACAAGCAAAGAAGTAGCAAATTTAATTGAGGAACAACTAAAAGTAAAAGTAGATAGAAAGAAATTAACTCTCAATGCCGATATAAAAGCATTCGGAACATATGAGGTACAGGCGAAATTATTCGCTGGAATTACTGCTAAATTATATGTCAATGTCACGCAGGAACAGTAGCAAATACACTATCTAAGTAAAAGGGGAGAATTTTCGTGCCGCAAATCAACACACTGGATTTAGCTATTGGCGATCTACCATATAGTCTTGAAGCGGAGCAATCCGTGCTTGGGGCAATCTTAATTGAACCGTCTTGCATGACGACGGTAATGGAATATCTAAGTCCTGAATGTTTCTATCGGCAGGAACATAGGGAGCTTTTTACAATACTTATTCGTATGTTTACTGCTGGCTCTCCCGTTGATGTCGTTACAGTGCTCAATGAGGCGATCAGGGATAGTGTATTCCCATCGAGCGAAGATGCAAAGATGTATCTTGTTACTTTAATGCAGCAGGTACCGTCAATTGCTAATACCGAACATTACTGCAAAATTGTCGAGGAGAAGTTCTATTTACGATCCCTAATTAATGCGGCGACCGATATTATGAGAACTGCCAATGAGGGCGAGGAAGATGCTAGAACGCTGCTGGATTTAGCCGAGCAAAAAATATACGATATTCGTAAAGGGAAGGAATCCGACGGGCTGACGAAAATTAATGAGATAATCGTTGAAACATACGACCATTTACATAAATTGAGTAGTGAGGATAAAGAAAAATATCAAGGACTGCGAACGGGATTCTCCCTATTAGACGTTGTGATGTCGGGACTTAATCGATCGGATCTAATCCTCCTAGCAGCTAGGCCCGGAATGGGTAAAACAAGTTTCGCTATGAATCTTGTTACGAATGTTGCAAGGAAATACGATAAGCAAGTAGCAGTTTTCTCACTTGAGATGTCTAAGGAGCAGCTTGTCACGAGAATGCTATCGTCGGAGGCGTTAATTTCTAGCAATTCGCTGCGCACGGGAACAATCACAGCCGATGAATGGGTGCGTCTTGCGAGTGCGGCGGATAATCTATCAAGGATGCAAATATATATCGACGATACTGCGGCGATAACCGTGCCGCAAATGAAAGCAAAACTAAGACGCATGAAAGATCTAGGACTTGTAGTAATAGACTATCTCCAGCTGATGACATCGGGGAGAAGAACGGAAAATCGTGTACTTGAAATATCTGAAATGACAAGGAATTTGAAGATAATGGCGAAGGAATTAGACGTTCCTGTTATTACACTTTCTCAATTATCAAGAGCGCCGGAAACGCGTCAGGATCACCGTCCAGTTCTATCGGATCTGCGTGATTCGGGATCAATCGAGCAGGACGCAGATATAGTAATGTTTTTATATCGTGATGCTGTATATAATAAGGAGACCGAGGAAGCAAATATTGCCGAATGCATAATCGGTAAGAACCGCCACGGTGAAACAGGTAGTGTTAAACTAGGTTGGGACGGACAACATACAAGATTTATGAATTTGGAGCTGCATAGAGATGCTGGAAGCAACTAAAAAGACGGTCGAAAGCTATGGGATGCTTTCCTATGGCGATAAAATTACGATAGCCTTATCCGGCGGCGCAGATAGCGTCGCCATGTTGCATATTCTGCTTGATTTGCGTGATGAATATGGTCTTGATCTTGATGTTTGCCATATTAATCACAATCTCCGTGGTGAAGATGCCGACTCAGATGAGCAATTTGTTCGCCGCATTTGCGATGAACACGGGCTTAAATGCAATGTATTTTCGATAGATATTGCTGCCCTATCTTCATATATGAAGATGGGCACTGAGGAATGTGGCAGAATAGCACGATATGCTTGCTTTAGTAAAATCGGCGATAAAATTGCAACTGCGCACACGGCATCGGATAATATTGAAACAATTTTTTATAATATCGCCAGGGGAACGGGACTAGATGGACTGTGCGGCATACCGCCAAAACGTGAATTCTCATATACCGAGGAGCAGGGGTTGCTTGAAAAGATCGTAGCCGAGCATGATCTCCTACTATCGGACAATGGTGAAATCTTCAATACCGATAGCTCACTCTATAAAGGGGAGCTGATTCGTCCGCTCATTAACTGGTCAAGGGACGAGGTCGAGAGCTATCTTAATGTAAAAGGTGTGGAATTCGCAACTGATAAAAGCAATTTTGACACTTCTTATAGAAGGAACCTCATCAGGCATGAAGTTGTCGGCGTTTTAAAAGAAATAAATCCATCACTGGAGAATGTAATTAGCAAAATGACAATTTCGGTCACCGATGATGCAAACTTGTTGAATTCTATGGCACAAATTGCATATAATAAAGCTAAAACTAAGTCGGGCGGTCTTAAGATAAAGGCTATAATTAATGAACCGCCAAGCATCATAAACCGCTGTATTATAATACTACTGTCGGAAAGTGGGATTAAACCGTCATACGATAGAGTGCATATGATCCGCAATATGTTATCGATGGATAGAGCAAAATTATCGGTGCAGCGTGGTTATTTTGCAATAGTATCGGACGGTGAAATCCGCCTCACTAAGGGGAAAAAGAGGGAGGACAATCCGAACTTTGAGATACAATTAAAGTTAGGCGAGGTTGAAATTCCCACAGGAGAAAAAATGGTATTCAAGCTAATCAAAAGTGAAGACTGGGAGCAATTTGAAAAAATTAATAAAAATTTATCATTCTCCTACCTTGATTATGATAAAATAACTGGTACAGTAGCTATTAGAAACCGCAGAAATGGCGATAGAATAAGGCTTGTCGGGAGAGGTGTCACGCACAGGGTAAAAAAGCTATTTAGCGATATACCAATTGAGAAAAGAGATAAAAGACTTATAATTGCTGATGCGCTGGGTGTTGTATATTTAGAGGGATTCGGCATAGCTGAAA
>JAAZLM010000261.1 GCA_012799315.1 Clostridiales bacterium
AAAAGCTAGGCCCCGACGATACCGTTGGTGAAATTCTCAAACACGGAACATTAACACTGGGATTCATCGGAATTGCTGAAACACTGGTAGCATTAATTGGCGAGCACCATGGCGAGAGTGAGAAAGCTAGGGAGCTTGGGTTAAGAATCGTGTCGCATATGCGCAAGAGGATGGACGATAAATCCGCAGAAACGGGCATGAATTTCACATTAATGGCGACTCCGGCGGAGGGCCTATCCGGAAGATTTGTCCGCATGGATAAAAAGGAATTTGGCATAATTAAAGGTGTTACCGACAGGGATTATTACACCAACTCATTCCATGTTCCTGTATACTATCCGATCAGTGCATTTGAAAAGATAAATATTGAAGCACCGTATCATGCATTGACGAATGCAGGACATATTAGCTATGTTGAGCTTGACGGTGATCCGATCAATAATCTTGAAGCATTTGAGGCGGTAGTCCGTCATATGAAAGAATCGGGCATAGGTTATGGTTCTATTAACCACCCTGTTGACCGTGATCCGATTTGCGGATATACTGGCATTATCGGCGATCATTGCCCGCAATGCGGACGGGAGGAAGGATCTAATCAAATTGGGTTCGACCGTATTAGGAGGATTACAGGATACCTAGTTGGAACAATCGACCGATTCAACAATGCTAAGCGAGCAGAAGAAAGTGATAGAGTAAAGCACGGAGTATAAATTGAATAACTGAAGCCATAACGAAATGTGCTGATAATTAAAAGCCTTGTCGCTATACGGCAAGGCTTCACTTATGTAGTGGCAGGTTTAATATAAGGAGGGCGCAATGCAAATTAGATTAGCAGGAGTAGTTGAAGAATCAATAGTTGACGGGCCGGGGATACGGTATACGATATTTGTCCAAGGATGTCCGCATTTATGTAAAGGATGCCATAATGCACACACGCATTCATTCGATGGTGGATATATGGCGGATACCGACGATATATATAATGATATAATAGCTAATCCGCTATTAACAGGAGCAACCTTTTCGGGAGGGGAGCCGTTCTGCTATGCGAGCGAACTAGCCGATCTAGGCAATCGGTTAAGGGCGAGCGGGAAGAATATCATCACATATACGGGATATACATTCGAGGAGTTGTTAGAGCATTCCTCAAGGCACCCGTCCTATATCGAATTGCTAAAGGCGACGGATATTTTAGTCGATGGAAGATTCGAGCAGGAGCAGAGGGATCCGATGCTAAAATTCCGTGGAAGCACGAACCAAAGAATACTTGACTGTGCAGCAAGCCTAGCTAGTGGGGATGTTGTTGAAATAGAATTTTAGGTTGAAAAAAGCCACTATCTATGTTAAAATCATATTACTATTATATGTGATGGTGAAATGAATGAAATTAAGGCAATTACCACTTCTACTAATGGCGATATTCCTGATAATACCCCTCACATCATGTTCATCTAAAGATGGATCGGGTGTAGTTTTTAAATATGATATACCTAATAATCCGCAGAATCTAGATCCCCAATCCGCCAGCGATTATGAATCCTTACTCATTATTGAGAATGTCTTTGAAGGACTGCTTAGAGTAAAAGATGATGGTAAGTTGACTGAGGGGATGGCGATAAACTATAATGTTTCTGACGATGGATTAAAATATGAGTTCACCTTGCGTGAGGATGCATTATGGATCGATAAGAACGAATTCGAGGCACCGGTCACCGCTCATGATTTTGTATTCGCATTCAAGCGTCTGTTCGATCCTACAACGAATGCGCCCCTAGCCAGTAAGTTCTACTGTATTAAGAATGCAAAGCGCATTCACGATGGGAAAATCAACAGGGACGAAGTCGGCGTCTATGCCGATGGTGATTACAAGCTGATAATTGAACTTGACTATCCTAATACGATGTTCCTCAATCAATTAGTTACTGCGCCTGCAATGCCATGTAACGAAGAATACTTCTATAATACAAGCGGTAGGTACGGTCTTGATGCTAGATCTACACCATCGAATGGTGCATTCTATTTAACTATATGGAATTATGATAGATGGAGCAATACGAACAATCACTTAGTATTAAGACGCAACTATGAATATGCAAAGAGGATTCCAGTATATCCATTCGGGCTAAACTTCTTCATAACAAAGGATACGGACACCTATGTTGAGAGATTCACCGATAAGCAAACTAATAGCGTTGTTGCTACCGGTGAAGACATCGATAAATTAACTTCATTAGGGCATAATGTCAAGGGATATGAAAATACGACATGGGGACTAATCTTCAATTCTGATAACGAGGTTATGGCGAATAAGAATTTAAGGAATGCCCTATCCCTATGCACGGATAGAACTGCCTTTTCCGCCGTCTTGAACGATGGACTAAAAGCGGCTTATGGAATTATACCGCCGAATGTGACGATGCTTGATAAAGAATTCCGAGATTATGCTGGCGATAGCATAGTGCCCGACTTCTCATATAAAAAGGCAGAGAAATTATTTGCAAAGGTAAGAGTCGACGACTTAGAATCTTTCAGAGTAATTTTACCGCAGTCCCTATCCCATATCGATTATTTCTCCTATATAGCACAGCAGTGGCAGAAGAACTTGAATTTCTTTTGCACCATTGAAGAATTGGATGATATTTCTTATCAAAGGGCATTGACTTCGGGCGATTATGATATAGCGCTAGTATCGTTGACAGGGGACTATAATAGTCCGGAGGCATTCTTGTCGAAATTCACTACTACCGATATTTTCAACAAATACGGTCAAAAGAACAGTAAGATCGATTCGATATTAAAAGATGCCACTAAGGAAGAAGACATTATGACAAGTGCCGATTCATATAAAAAGGTTGAGAAAATTATAATAGATGAATCAATGTTCATACCGCTTTATTACCAAACTGAATATTTTGTGCAGTCCAAAGATGTTGCAGATATAGAGTATAACTCGTTCTCTAAATCAATTTTCTTTGGTAATGCTAAGAGCTTCGATTAAAAAAATGCCGCAGTCAAAATCTTGACTGCGGCATTCATGGTATATGGACTATATCATCATATTATAAGCTTCGCCCACGGCCACCGTGTGTTCTGCCACTACTACTTTTGTGAGTGCTACTTCTGCCACTACTTCCACCGCTTCCACTACTCTTATTGGATGAAGATGTGTTCCTTTTTGCGGTTGTGACGGTCTTTCTCAAGAAAGTATCGTACTGATCCGCAAGGAAAAAGGAATTTTGCTCCTCATATGTTGCGCCCGATACAGTGACTCTACCTTTTTGATTAAGGCTAGCAATCAGTGTTATAATCATTCCTATTATTACTGGCAGGATATATGTTATTGGATTAGTAACTTGTAATTTTAGTTTTTCGAAATACGTTGGTTTTTTATATATTACTTCATCGTGTTCGTCCTGTTGGTATTGATCGTATGGGACGCCTAATTGGGCATAATGATCAACATTATCTAAATAGGATTCGCAAGCCTCATAGTAATAGCCATCAGCAGCATAGTAGATAATATCGTCTAACATACTATCTAATCGTTCATCGGTATATGTGTCGATGCCTTTCCCGACGCTTGATATCCATAGATTTTGATTGTCAAGATCTATTAAGAGCAATAGCCCCTCAACGTCTTTATCGGATCTTAAAGACATATAATCAAGGAAATCATCAGCATATTGCTGTGAGGTTTTGCCATTTACATTATCTGTAGCTAAAATGAAAAAGTCTAATGCATGCTTAGAGCCGATAGATTCGATCCTTTCCTGCAACGCATAAATATCTCCGCCGATAATACCATCGGGGTCTGCAACGTTCTTATTTGTGCCAATTTTAGAATCAAGATGGGCATAGTGCTCAACATAATTAAGGAACTCTAAGACAGTATAATAATCTTCATGTGTGCTGAAACTTTCAAGAAGTTCACCATTATACATCTCAAGTTGAACGGCATCGTTAAAGATAGTCGACGCATTCCCTTTGGCGGACGTCCATATTTGCCCAGCTTCAAGATCGAGCACCAGAATTATCCCCGATCTATCATCGCCAATGCCATAGCCATTTTCATCATAAAAGTTATCTACATACTCCCGTGTAGGGATATCATAAGCAACATTGGTAGTAAAAATAAGAACATCTAAATTATACTGATACTTGATATCGTTGATGCGTATTTGCAGACTGTCAATATTATCGCCAAGTGTATTATTATAGTCGGCAATATTGCTAACATATCCTTCTGGTTCATCGTTGTCGTCGCCCTCAGCATTATCAGTGCTGTCTTGCGTGTTATCGGTATCGTTGCCGTCGCCGTTAGCATCATCTTCAATATCGTCGGTGCTATCTTGCGACTCATTAGCATCACTACTGACAACACTTGAATTCTCGTCACTATTATCAATATTTTCTCCTAAGACGAGTAGGGGGGTATTGCAAATAAAAATAAAAGCTATAAGTAAAAACACAGTAATTCTCTTAGCCAATTAAAGCACCCCCAAACAACGTGATCAGAAGTGAACCTAGCGTAACGGCGCCGAAGAATAGGAATTGTCGCAAATGGTCGATTGGTGTATCACCGACGACCTTTCCAGTTTGGCCATTTAAAACAAAGACATGGTCCTTGCCCTTATGTTTATTGACAAGCAAATATATAGGTAGCATTGCATATTGTTCATCAATTTCATTAAAACGGGCATCACTAGTTTTTACTTTAAATGAGTTATATCCTTTAACGGTACCTTTTAATCTATCTTCATGGAATTTCTGCACTCTTTTTTTCATGGATATTGATGCTTCATCGGAATCAACATCATATTTTTCTGCCATGAATCCCGACATATAAGGCAGACTGAACTTCTCCATCTTTTTATAATCGAATGGTTCGATCTTCTCCATAATGCTATCATCGAGCTTCTTTGATCCGTCAATAGGGAGTAGGTTGTAGCGGCAACTACCATCACGCAGCACATTATAATAACTTGTTTCAGTGTAGACGAGATCCCCAGTGACCCAAGTGCGCACTTTAGTGCCGACACCTTCAATCATGCCTTCAATTTCGCAATCGAATAGCCAGTAGGGAACATATACCCCAGTGATTTTATCAACCTCGTCTTTTGACTTAAATTCTTTCGGTGCGAATATTCGCTTCTTAATCCATTTAGTGTAGATTTTTTGTGCGTCCTCTTTTGTTAAATTGAACGGAATAACAAGTTGCGGCTTAAACCTGCCAGAAAAGCGATTCTTTATAATCGTTGGATTTTTGCAATATAAGCAAAATGTTGCGGAAATTGTATCGTCAGCTATCAATTCTGCGCCACAGCTATTACATGAGTAGGAATCTAATTCGGGCTGATCTTCGTCCGGTAATTCGTCTTCATCATATGCATTCTCAACTTCCTCTATGCTAAAGTCACTATAACAATAATGGCATTTCCAACTTTGATCCGAAGGGCTGAATTCAAGACCCGCCCCGCAATGCAAGCATTTATACTTTTTAACAGAACTCATAGGCACTCCTTATGTCAATGTATTTTCATAAGTATTGCAGATAAAGGATTTTATCTGCAATACTGAATATGTTCTCCTTACTCTTTATCTTCATCGTCAAAGCGATCTCCGCAATTCGGACAGAAAGCTGGAGGATTCTGCGGATCGTCGGGCACCCAATCGCATTTATTACATTTATATGTTGCCGGTGCGCTTGCCTGTGGCTTTTTAGAACCGCAATTCGAGCAGAATGGCGCATCGGTCACATTCCCGCAACTGCAAGTCCAATTGTTGTCCGCCACTTTTTCACCGCAATTTGAGCAAAATGCTGCATTCTCCGCTATTCCTGCACCGCATGATGCGCAATGACGCACATTAGCCTGAGGCGCTTGTGGTGGTTGCGGTTGTTGTGGTGGTTGTGGTGGTTGTGGTGGTTGCGGTTGTTGAGGTGCTTGCTGATTCGGCATTGCCCCCATTGCAGACGCTGCATTCATACCCATGGACATACCTGCGAATCCTAGCATAGCACCGCCCTCATTGCTGCCGGCAGACTGCAATCCCTCTGCAAGTCCAGCAGTCATACGTGCAGCCCTTGCATTCGGATCGAAAAGAATCGAGTCACTACCATATTGCTCAAGAAGTTTGTCGGTCTTTTCGTCAAACGATATACCGGCAATTCCAACACTATGAATTGCGAACCCACGCTTCATTAGCCATTCATCATCTAGGACTTTCGCCATTTCCTGCCCTAGACGCATTGTTTCGATAGGAATATCAGTTACAGTAATATTCTGTAAAGATAAGCTTGACAGAGCGGTCGTATATGCCATTAGGAATTCATTTACATATTGCTCGCCTAAATCACCGCTAGTTAAATCTTTATTTGCTATATCGGATTTTGGCACTACTTCAGCATAGAATAGTAATGGATTCTCTATTTTAATCGAATATGTACCGTGCGATGTAACTTTACACGGAACAATACGGCCCGGCACAAGTGTTCTATCAGTATAGGAAACGGGATTCCTTGTACCGAATCGAATACTAGGTATCTCCATCTTATTAATATATATGACGGATTGCTTAACTGGTGTGCCACCACCGTGCTTAAACCTCTCCCAACTGTCGGTAATGGTATTGACTAGTCCGCCAGGTCTTTCAATACCGCCACGTCCCGTATTCTCATATCCGCTGACGCTTGTGCCATCGGCAGATTTAAAAAACAGTGATGGTGCACGGGAATTGTCAACTTGGTAATATCCTGGTGTATCGGTAGCAGAAATAATCTTACCACCGTCAACAAGTAGCATAAATGTATTCTCAGGCACATGAATTATAGATCCGTTTGAAATTACGTCGGAGGTACCCTTCCTATTCTTGTTCCTAGAATCATTCTTCCTAACTTGCACACCATATGTAGCGAGAACTTGATTATCCA
>JAAZLM010000262.1 GCA_012799315.1 Clostridiales bacterium
TACGGAGTTCATTATACCCTCACCTTTTGTATCGGTGAGGAATTCGCTCCTGTAACCGAACATCCCCCTTGACGGGATGTGGAATTGGATTATCATTCTTGATCCCTGCGGATTCATTTGTATGAGATCGCCTTTTCTGGTGCCGAGTTTTTGAATTACAGATCCCACCGCCCATTCAGGAATATCGATGTGCAATTCCTCAATTGGTTCATGTTTCACACCATCAATTTCTTTAAATAGAACTCTTGGCGGACTAACGGCAAGTTCATATCCTTCTCTTCGCATATTTTCTATTAGTATGGAAAGATGCATCTCACCCCTACCCGCGACATTGAAACTATCCGCACTATCCGTGTCCGTCACACGCAGAGATACATCTTTGAGTAACTCTCTTTGCAAACGTTCACGAATATGCCTTGAGGTAATAAGCTTTCCATCTTGACCGGCGAACGGGCTATCATTTACCGAAAATGTCATTTCAACAGTCGGCTCACTAATTTTAGCAAAGGGGAGCGGATCGAAATTATTTATATCGCATATCGTATCACCAATAGTAATATCTTCAATTCCAGAAATGCAAACAATATCGCCAGCGACAGCATTGTTTACGGGCACACGGTTGAGCCCTTCAATTTGATAGAGGTTAGCAACTTTGCTTTGATAATGCGGCTTGCTCTTGTGATAATCACCAACAACAATGCTTTGGTTTTGGTGGATTTCACCACGTTCGATGCGCCCTATCGCAATTCGACCGACGTATTCATTATAATCGATCGATGAAACAAGTAACTGCAAATCACCTTTTTCATCGCATTCAGGTGCGGGAACATAATCTAATAATAGATCGAATAACGGCTGCAAGTCCTTGCCTTTATCAATATATGATAGGCTTGCCGTTCCCTCCCTACCTGAGCAGAAAATCACGGGACTTTCAAGTTGTTCTTCTGACGCATCTAAATCCAGTAGCAATTCTAGAACTTCGTCAGGAATTTCATCCAACCTTGCATCAGGGCGATCTATCTTGTTAACGACAACGATGATTCGGTGCCCTAATTCAAGCGCCCTTTGTAATACGAATCTTGTTTGCGGCATTGGCCCCTCCGCTGCATCTACTAGCAGGAGAACACCATTAACCATCTTGAGGACACGCTCAACCTCACCACCGAAATCGGCATGCCCAGGAGTATCGATGATATTAACCTTAACACCGTTATAGTGAACGGATAGGTTTTTAGCCAGTATCGTGATACCTCTTTCACGCTCAATATCATCATTGTCCATCACTCTATCAGCGACAACTTGATGATCGCTGAATGCCCCTGCGAATTTGAGCATACCATCAACTAAAGTAGTTTTACCATGGTCAACGTGTGCAATTATAGCAATATTCCTCAAATCTTCTCTTATCAACAAAAATCCTTCTCTCTTGTTCTTTACATAATCTTTATTACATTATTTATCTAGTAATCTATCATTTAAATTTGTGCGCTATTCTTTATTATAACTCATTTATCGTCCGTTTACAAGTAAAATTTCATTGTAGATCTAGCATTGTTCGGGTGAATTTAAATTAAATTTTTTAATAGCAAAGAGTTGAGGCGAAAAGATTGCAATACTTCCAATTTTAAGCTATTATATATATAATGAGATTAATTTCAATGATGAAAGGGTGCATTATTATGACAAAAGAAAAACAAAGCAATGAAGTAAAAAGGAATTCCCCCGAGTATTTAAGGCGATTCGCTGGCAGCTTTGATTCGAATCTTACACGGCACCCAATTTCAAGCTATCGTCATAGTGGTAGCTTTATAAGGATCGGGAGCGGAAGCTTCGGCAGTTACCATGGCTCAGGGAGTGGAGTTTTGGCCTATTTTGGATATGGAATTGATCTAATATGAGGGCGATACATATTAATAGCACAGCACCGTTCTTTGCTAGCAATCCTAATGAGGAATACCGCATTGATGATTTTGAGATATTATGTACGATGCTTTCGGCACTAAAATGGCGAGAGAAGAATGGGAGCATCATGATGATAACGGATTCGATCGGTGCAAATTACTATCAAAGCATTGGGCTAGAAAGCATCTGGGATGGCGGTATTGACAGTTCGCTTGGTAAGGGCGATCCAGATATTGACGATATTGGTTTCTGGGCGGCGGGTAAGATTTTGGCTCTTAAAAGAGTGAATGCGCCTGTTGCGATGATAGATACCGACTTCATTGTATGGGATAATATATCCGATATATTAGGACAAGGTGGAATAACGACGGCGCATAGGGAAGAACTCTACTACGATGTATATCCGCCACCATCAACATTTAAAATGGGGGAGCGGAGCAAAAAGGAATTTTGGCTTGACGATGATTTTGCTAGTGTCTTGCCGTGCAATACGGCATTCGCATATTTTCACGATGATGAATTTATGAAATTCTATGTTCAGCAGTCGATAGATTTTATGACGAATGTGCCAATTTGCGACAATACATTAACCTACATGGTATTTGCAGAACAGCGCCTTTTAGCAATGTGTGCTGCAAAAATGAATGTTGAAATCCATACTTTACTTGATAAAGATAACCTATTCGAGCCAGGCGGTGGATACACGCATTTATGGGGATATAAACAACAGTTGCGCCAGAACGAGAATGAGCGCCAACTTCTATGCGAAAGGTTGGAACACCGAATAAAAAAGGACTTTCCTCAATACGAGCAAGTCCTAATCAATGTTAAAA
>JAAZLM010000263.1 GCA_012799315.1 Clostridiales bacterium
CCATCGCTATCATAGAACGAATAAAGAAATACCTCATAATAATTGCGATAGTTATCATCGATTATATTCAGTTCCTGTTTATATTTATAGCCATCATGATTGCAGCTCGTGAATATGGAAAAGATGAGTGCAATGACGATTAAAGCGGAAAATTTCTTCATTCGCTCCTCCTTGCGTTAACAATATAGGGCGACGGTTTAACCTTTTACAGAACCACCCGTCACACCTTCTACATAGAACCTTTGCATACTGATGAAGAGTATCGATATCGGTATTGATACTATGACTGCACCAGCAGCAAATTGAGTGAAGTACTGATGTATGAATTCACGTTCTAGCATTTTATATAATCCCAATGCTACCGTGTAGTTATTATAATTATCGCCCATAATTACACTAGCGAAGATATAATCCATCCACGGTGTGATGAAAGTTGTGAGCACTGTATAAATTATAATCGGCTTGGATAAAGGTATCGTTATCTTCCAGAACACCTGTGATTTCGTCGCTCCGTCAAGATAGGCCGCCTCATCGAGTGCTTTAGGTAAGGTATCGAAGAATCCTTTTGCTATATAGAATCCAAGTCCAGACGCACCAGAATATACGAGTATTAAAGCTAATAGTGATTGTGAAATTCCAAATCCTTTTAGGATATAGTAAATTGCAATCATTGACATGAATCCGGGGAACATCCCTAATATCAGAGCGATGTTCATGAATGGTTTTCTTAATCTAAATCTTAATCTAGACATAACGTACGATACCGATAGTACGAAAAACGTTGATATTATACATGAGCATATCGCAACGAAAAGCGTGTTCAAGAACCAACGGAAAAAGTAAAATTGCTGTGTTTCTGAGAATAGGCGGATATAGTTATCTAGCGATAATCCCTTAGGGAAGAAATACGGCTTGAATGCTCCTTGCTCCGCCCGGAAAGATATCATAACTATCCATAGAATCGGCAGTATCCAAATAACTGATAGAACTGTCAATATCGTATAAACGAGTACATTATTAAATCTTTTTGATTTTTTCATTGATTTCATTATTGGAACACCTCCTCATTCTTATATGCTGAGGATCTGCGAAAAGCGATTAATGAGAATATTGCCGACAATACAAATACAAGTATTCCAATTGTTGATGCATAGCAATAGTCTTTAGAGTTAACTGTCAATTTATATAACCATGTTACTAATAGGTCAGTTTTTCCCGCTTGATAATATTCTAGTGTTGAGGGCCCTCCACCTGTTAGGAAGTATATAACATTGAAGTTGTTAATATTACCGATGAATTGGGTGATTAAGTACGGCGTTGTCACGAATAGAACATATGGAAATGTTATGTGACGGAACATTCTCACCGGTGATGCGCCATCAATCTTTGCTGATTCGTATAAATAGTCGGGTATATTCATCAAGATGCCCGATGTAATCAGCATTGTATAGGGAATACCTATCCAAAGGTTAACTATAATTACGACTACTCTTGCCCAATTCCCATTTGTAAGGAATGGTAGGCTCCTCTCAATCAATCCCCAATTTTTAAGTAGAACATTGATCGGGCCATCGGCATTGAGCATATTCTTCATGACAAGTAAGGAGACGAACTGCGGTATCGCCATGGATGTTATAAATATCGTTCTCCAAAATGGCTTATACTTAATTTCTTTTTTATTGATCAACAATGCAAGCAAGATACCTAGAAAATAATTTAGCCCCGTCGCAAAGACAGCCCAAACTAATGTCCATCCTAGTATCGGCCAGAATGTGCCCGATATAAGACCATTCGACACAAGCATTGTCTTGAAGTTCTCGATTCCTATCCACGTAAATAGCTTCCCCGGTGGCTGATGCGCATTATCATAATTCGTAAAGGCTATTAAAATCATATAGACTAGCGGGATAATCGTAAACATTAACACGCCAATTATCGGCATAGTCAATAGTGTTTTATAGAATTTGCCGTCAAAATAATCTTTGACATCTTGAATAAACGACGGTAATTTCTTGCCGCTCGCCTCTATTTCCTGCGCTGTTATAGCAGCACGGATATTTGATATATACAGTAGGACAAATCCTACTACGATGAATAGTGCGAATACTCCATATAGCAAAATGAGCATCGAGTTGTCGCCCTTTGCCAATATGTCGATTCCCTGTTCCTCGTCGAATATCCATCCCTGTTCGACAAGCCCTAGATGCCTTAATGCGAGTATTTGTGATACTCCTACCCTTGCCATATAAATGACGAATGCAACTTCACCAATTAAAAAAAGGATGCCTTTAATAATTGGTCCTCTGAGAGCATTTGACGCTCCCATAATAATAAAGGATAGTTTTGTCCTTATGTCGCCATATCTAAATGCCTTATAGTAAGATACGACTCCACCTCCAATTGCTTTAAAGAGTTTGCAAACTCCTTTCGGGATAGAAATGAAAAAGGCAATGCAGCCTAATACTATCTCCTTAATTCCTATGTAGATTCTATAAGGTATCTTTTTATACCATGGCATCATTTGATAATCTATTTGCGACATTAAAAAACCTCCTCCTAGTGTATTTACTATGTTAATTGCAGCCTGCTTTTGAACAGGCTGCAATCTAACATTACAATTAAGATAGTGTAGCTAGAACTGCTTCAACAAATGTATCTAGTTTTTCTTGTAGGTTGTCTTTTGTAATCGAACCGTCCATTAGTCCATTACCAAAAGCTTCAGCAGGATCCCAA
>JAAZLM010000264.1 GCA_012799315.1 Clostridiales bacterium
GCAACAGAGATATACCGCCCACTATGTGGGTAAGGGTGGAAAGGTGAGGTAAGAGCTCACCGGGATGCAGGCGACTGCATTGCCATGTAAACCCTATCCGATGCAACACCGTTTGGTTTCGAAGAATATTATGCGTCTGCTCGGCGTGTTCTTCGTTAATAGGTGGCTTCAGCCATTGTGGTGACACTTGGCGCAGATAGATAACCACGTAAACAGAACTCGGCTTATAGGCTTGGTCATTATATAAGAACCCGCCGTCCTATTTAAAGGGACGGCGGGTTGTTTTTTATCGTCATAACTACATTTCATAAATTTCTTCACTTGATAGGACTTTTACACCATTTTTCTTCAATACCTCGACTGCGGTTTCATTATCCTCAACTCTTAGGATAACATATGCCGTTTCGTCCATTCGGGATAGGAAGGCATACATATATTCTACACTAATTTGACTTTCAAATAGAGATTTCATCATGATCAGCATTCCGCCAGGTTTATCGGGGATTCCTGCAGCTATTACCTTTGTCAAAGATACTGTGTATTCGTGCTCTTTCAATGCTTCTTCGGCCTTTTTAGGATTGTTAACTATTAACCTTAATATGCCAAAATCCTTAGTGTCAGCGATTGACATTGCTCTGATGTCAATATCATTATTGTGTAGCACCTCTGCTATTTCAGATAATCTCCCTAATTTGTTCTCTACAAAAATTGAAATTTGTTCTATTAACATTTGGATACCCTCCTTATATTTTTGCTTATTTGCGTTTATCTATTACCCTTGTCGCTTTTCCCTCACTTCTGGGAATGGATTTCGGTTCTACTAGCCTAATTTTAGCCGATATGCCAAGAGTTGATTCGATAGCTTGCTTAATTCTATTTTCCATTTCCTCAAGGCTCTTAATAGCATCGGAGAAGATTTCGTCCGTCATCTCGACCTGAATCTCTAATGTGTCACGATTTTCCACCCTGTCGACTATTAGCAGATAATGCGGTGAAATATTACCCATGCTGAGCAGAACACTCTCCACCTGTGATGGGAATACATTTACACCACGGATAATTAGCATATCGTCGGAGCGTCCTTGCGGCTTTAGCATCTTGATTAATGTGCGTCCGCATGAACATTTATCACGTGTCAGTACTGCAATATCCCTTGTGCGATAGCGAATTAGCGGTAGCGCCTGCTTTGTGATGCAAGTGAAAACAAGTTCGCCCGCCTCACCGAATGGCAATACCTCGCCAGTATCGGGGTCGATAATTTCTGGAATAAAGTGATCCTCGTTAATGTGCATTCCATTCTGCTCACTACATTCATATGCAACTCCGGGACCGATAATTTCGGATAAACCATATATGTCATATGCCTTTATGCCAAGACCTTTTTCGATTTCTTCTCTCATCTCGTCAGTCCATGGCTCTGCTCCTAGTATGCCCGCTTTTAGCTTAAATTCCGATGGATCTATTCCCATTTCACGGATTGATTCAGCTAGATATAATGCATATGATGGAGTCACGCAAATTATTGTTGAGCCAAAGTCCTTTAGTATCTGGATTTGCCTGCTCGTATTCCCTGCCGATACAGGTATCGCAGTAGCACCGATTTTTTCCGTACCGTAGTGCATACCTAGACCGCCCGTGAATAGCCCATATCCATATGATACATGAATGAAGTCATCCTTACTGCCACCAGCGGCGGCGATTGCACGTGCGGCAACTTCACTCCATATATCGATATCGCCCTGTGTATATCCTACTACGGTTTGCTTTCCCGTTGTCCCAGATGAGGCATGAACACGCACTACTTCATCCAGTGGAACAGCGAACATCCCATACGGATATGTATCTCTAAGATCCTGCTTTAATGTGAACGGTAATTTTGATAAATCATCTGCCGTCTTAATATCGTCGGGGCTAATCCCCGCCTCTTCCATCTTTTTACGATAATGTTCTACATTCTGGTACACATGCCTAACGGTGCTCGATAGTCTAAATGATTGAAGTGCTTTAATTTCGTGCAATGGCGCACATTCGATATTCTTATTAAAATACTTTTCCATATTACGGTGCCTTCCCCCTGCCGATACGGCGGCTAATTATTTATATTGCTCACGACCAAGTATGAATGCCTTTTCATTAATTGAAATTGCCTTTTTAGGGACATTGTCAAGCAAAGCATCTTGCCATATCTTTTCTTCAAATGGCATTATCTTTGATAGAATCCCCATTAAAACAACATTGACTGCTTTTGATGAGCCGGCCTCAATAGCTAATTTCAGCGCATCTACCGCTATAATGTCAACATCAAGTTCTTTTATCTGATTAATAATATCGTCCGGATAATTCATTGCCCCTGTAATTACGGGCATTGGCGATATTTTCTGCGTATTGGTAATTAGCTTGCCGCCCTTTTTCAACATGGGTAGGCTCCTTGCCGCTTCAAGCTGTTCGAATGCGATTATAATATCAGCCTCGCCCTCCGTTACGACGGGGGAATAAACTTCACCATTGGAATACTTAACATATGTAACTACTGAGCCGCCCCGTTGCGACATTCCATGAACTTCACTAACCTTAACATCATACCCTTGTGAAAGGAGAACATCACCTAAAATTCGGCTCGCTAGGAGTGTCCCCTGACCACCTACGCCGACTAGCATAATCGAAAATACATTAGACATTCTCTTTACCTCCTACAATAGCATCGAATCTGCAAAGCTGCGAACACACTCCGCAACCGGTGCAACTCGTCGCATCGATCGATGCCTTCCCATCCTTCATAGAGATCGATGGGCATCCGATTCTAAAACAAGCCCTGCAAGTAATGCATTTATCCCTATCAACGGTGAGCGGCGGATTGTATTCCACATATTTGAGCAATGCGCATGGTCTACGTGTTATGATAACGGACGGTTCCTCTGCTGCCATCTCTTCGACTACTGCTTCCTCCGTTGCTTTTAGGTCGTATGGATCAACAATTCTGACACGACGAACGCCGACGGCTTTACACACTGCTTCAATGCTGATTGTCTGGGCAATATCTCCCTTTAAATTATATCCAGTTGTCGGATTGTGTTGGTGGCCCGTCATGCCTGTAATACTATTATCAAGTATGATAATAGTCGAATTACTACCATTATATACAGTGTTGATTAACCCCGTAACACCCGAATGCATGAATGTCGAATCGCCAATTACTGCGACTGATTTCTTCTCCGTATCTTCGCCGCCTGCAACATTATATCCATGCTGCGCCGATATAGATGCGCCCATGCAAATTGTTGTATCCATTGCCGATAATGGCGGCGCCGCTCCTAATGTGTAGCAACCAATGTCGCCACTAACATATGCTTTATGCTTTGCTAATATGTAGAACAGCCCCCTATGTGGACAGCCTGCGCACATTACTGGTGGTCGAACCGGTATATTCACATCAAGTGCAACATTCTCACGCTTATCGCCAAGGATTTTCTCCGCAATCGTCGCTTGTGAAAATTCACCGATCAGGCTAAAAATCTCCTTACCAAGAACATTGATACCATTCTTCTTGCAATGTGTTTCTATAATATCGTCAAGCTCCTCAACTACATATAGCTTGTCAACTTTTTTAGCAAAATCCTCGATTAATTTAGTCGGGAGAGGATTGACCATGCCAAGCTTTAGATAGCTTGCTTTATCGCCAAAAACCTCTTTCGCATATTGATAGCTAATTCCCGATGTTATAATCCCGATTGAGTCGCCGCCAATTTCCACCTTATTGAGTGGCGATGTTTCAGCAAGTTCGGCAAGTCTTGATTGCCTTTCTTCTACAACAACATGCCTATTCCTTGCATTCGCTGGTACCATGACGTATTTCTGCGGATTCTTGACATATTCCTTTAGCTCGATCTGTTGTCTATCGCATATTTCCACCTTACTCTGTGAATGCGATACTCTTGTAGATAGACGAATTAGAACAGGTGTGTCAAATTCCTCAGATAGTTCGAATGCCTCTTTTATGTAGTCCTTGCATTCCTGCGAATCAGCCGGTTCAAGCATTGGCAATTTCGCCGCTATGGCATAGTGACGGGAGTCCTGTTCGTTCTGCGATGAATGCATACCCGGATCGTCGGCAACGGCAATTACTACCCCGCCATTCACTCCCGTATATGATGCGGTGAAAAGCGGATCCGCCGCAACATTCAGCCCGACGTGCTTCATTGCACTAAATGAACGTGCGCCCTTTATTCCCGCACCAAGGGCAACCTCAAGTGCGACCTTCTCATTCGGTGCCCACTCCGCATATATCTCGTCATATTTCGCTGCAAATTCAGTAATTTCCGTACTCGGTGTCCCAGGATAGCTTGATACGACCCTGCATCCAGCTTCATATAAACCTCTTGCGACAGCCTCATTCCCTAAAAATAATTTACTCATTAACCCACCTACTACTATATAAAATTTAAAGATCGGCATATTTTTATTATAATCTTTAATATGCCGCCGATATGATATGTCGGATAAAATCATATATAATTATATTCTATCATATTTTAATTGTCTTGTTAAGCCTATTCTTGAAAATATCTTAACTTTTTGTTTAAGATATAGAAAAAAGCCATCCCATTATAATGGAATGGCTTATTTGTTTATTTACTTACAACCTCTAATGTATCTCGTGCGATTAGTAATTCTTCATTTGTTGGGATGATCCATACATCGGTCTTTGACGATGGTGTTGATATCTTCCCTTGTCCACGATTTGTCTTGACATTTAGATCTTCGTCTATGTCAATCCCGAAATAACTCATATTCTCGCATACCTTACCTCTTAAGATAATTGAGTTCTCACCGATACCGCCAGTGAAAATTACAGCGTCAAGCCCATTCATTGCCGCCGCATATGAGCCGATATATCTTTGTATCTGATAGACCTGCATATCTATTGCTAGTGCCGCCCTCTCATTCCCTTTAGCAGCGGCGGCGCATAGATCACGGTGATCATTCGATAGTCCTGATATTCCCAAATATCCCGACTTCTTATTGAGAATATCGCTAATCTCTCTTGCGCTATATCCTTCTTTTTCAGCTAGGAAAGATATTACTGATGGGTCTACTGCTCCCGATCTTGTTCCCATGATCAGCCCATCGAGCGGTGTGAATCCCATTGATGTATCGATAGCCTTGCCCC
>JAAZLM010000265.1 GCA_012799315.1 Clostridiales bacterium
AAAGGAAATGACCCTATGGGAGAAATTGCAGCAGGAGGCATTGCAAAAGCAAGCACAGCAAGAGATGAATGCGCAAAATGCTGAGGAAGATGAAACGGACGAAGAAATCGTAACAGATGAATCTGACGAATTCGATCCATTTGCATCGAGTAGTAATAAAACTTCTAAAAAGGGTAACAATAGTTCAAGTATGCCTGAATTAGATATAAATACTTTTTTTAAGGGTAGTTAATCGTGATAAATATTAGAACGGAAAATATAAGGGAAATTGCCCCATCGCTTACGGTGGGGCAAAAAGTCCTACTAACGGGCATCGTCTACACTGCTAGGGACGCCGCTCATAAGAAATTCGCTAAAATTATTGCAGATGGTGGCGAATTGCCAATTGATATTAATGATGCAGTAATATATTATGCCGGGCCGACACCCGCTAAACCGAATTCAGTGATCGGATCGTGCGGGCCGACTACATCATGTAGGATGGATCCGTATGCGCCAACACTCCTAGATATGGGACTTGCTGCGATGATCGGCAAGGGGGAACGAAGCCGGGAAGTTTCAAAGGCGATTGTGCGCAATAGGGCAATTTATTTTTGCGCCATTGGTGGGGCGGGCGCCTTATATAGCCAATGCATTAAAGCGTGCGATGTAGCCGCATTCCCTGAACTGGGATGCGAATCAGTTAAAAAGCTTTATATAGAGGACTTTCCGCTGATTGTTGCTAATGACTCAAGAGGCGGGAACATATTCAACTAGATTTTCCAAAATATTATTATTTAATATTTTAAAAAAAGCTTGACAAACTAATAATAAAAAGGTATGATGTAAATAACTTCTGATTTATTAGTTAAAAGCACTTGCAGCTTTGGATGTGAATGTTAATGGAACCTATTTTTCACGATATAGCTCAAATGACGGACGAGCAACTCATTGCCCATGCACTGCGTGGCGATGAATATAGTGATGAGCCTATTACCGAGTTGATATCGAGATATATGGCGACAGTAACATATAAAGCACGGCAAATGGCGAGCAAGGATTTAGAAGTTGACGATCTAGCTCAAGAGGGACTATTGGGATTGCTTGGCGCTATTAGGACTTATCGATCGGATCGGGGTAGTAAATTCTCAACTTATGCGAATGTCTGCATTGCGAACCGCATGAAAACAGCCCTTAGCAAAAGCGGCAGAGGGAATTTCATTCCACGAATAACCGACGATTTTCTAATCGATGGTGCAGCCACACAACCTCAGGACAATAATCCAGAGAATATCGTCATAGATAAAGAGAAGTCAAAAGAATTATCACGTAAGATAAATAGAGCATTATCAGAACTTGAAAGAGAAACACTATATCTGTTTCTGAAGGGTTATAATTATGACCAAATGGCAAATCAGCTTATTACTTCGAGAAAAGCAGTGGACAACGCTTTACAACGAGTCAGACGTAAGCTTAAGTCAGTGTTCAAGTCTGGCGAGACTCATCATAAGTAACAGTCGATGACTGTGCAATATGACCAGGTAGCTTAATTTCAGAGCGTTGTTTAACAAAGGTGTCGGTGTGAATCCGTCCAGGTCCACAAATATAGCTTTAAGCGAGGTAAAAAACATGTACGAAGACAAGACATTACAATGTAAAGATTGCGGAAGTGAATTCGTATTCACCGCAGGCGAACAAGAATTCTATGCTGAAAAGGGCTTTGTGAATGAACCACAAAGATGTAAGCCATGCCGTGATCAAAGAAAAAATGCTTCTAGAGCCGAC
>JAAZLM010000266.1 GCA_012799315.1 Clostridiales bacterium
AGTTCTTCAAGCACATCTGCGACAGCAAGCGCATTCATTGTAGTTGCTAGCATCCCGATATGGTCTGCCCTTGTACGATCCATCGCACCGCTAGTTCTTCCACGCCAGAAATTGCCCCCACCCACTACTATACCAACCTCTACACCGAGATCGGCACTACGTTTAATGCTCCTACATATGCCATCCATAATATCATAGTCAAGCCCAAATTTTTTATCCCCTGCTAGCGCCTCACCACTTAATTTTAATAAAACTCTCTTATACTTTGATTGCATATACACATCCATTCCGCCGCCGCACCACAGCACAATTATATTTTATAGTGCATTCTCACTGTGCGTATATCATTGTGACTCCACACTATAAATTCATATAGATAACTAAGCCATACCGAAATATAGCGTTTTATAAATAGCATTACATTCATTTTACATTATTACGGTAGTTCTGTAAAGGCATAATTGTAAAAATTGATAATTAAATGTGCAGAATTATGGTTCGGTGCTGTCAGTAGCTTCAGTAAAGGCGCATTGCTGTATCATCATTTATATCTGCACAAGAAAAAAGCACAAGCAAATATCACTTGTGCTTTCTTATAAAAATCTACTTCATCATTTCTGCTACTTCATCAGCGAAGTTATCTTCTCTTTTTTGGAGTCCCTCGCCTTTCTCATATCTAACGAAGTTCACGATCTTAATTGCGCCACCAAGCGATGATGCCACATTATCAACATATTTCCTAACGTCGATATCGCCATCTTTAACAAATGCTTGTTCTAATAGGCAGTTTTCCTTATAGAACTTGGACATTTTGCCCATAACAATTTTATCTGCTATATGCTCTGGCTTACCCTCTTTTATAACCTGTGCTCTGAGGATTTCTTTCTCGCTTTCGATTGTTTCTGCAGGCACTGAATCCTTGTCTAGATATTGAGGATTCATTGCTGTTACTTGTAAAGCGACATCCTTACCGCATTGCTTTAGCTCCTCATTAGTTGGATCAAGATCGGTTTCAATCTGAACAATTACACCGATTCTTCCCTCGCCATGAGTATATGCAACTAGATTGCCCTCAAGTCTTTCAAATCGTCTAATCTTTAGATTTTCGCCGATTGTTGAAATCTTGTTCGTTAATTCCTCAGCAACAGTCTGATCGGATCCAGCTAGCTTGCAATTTGCAAGTGCATCAACGTCAGCAGGATTCTCATTAATTACTGTATTTGCAACAGCATCTGCAAATTCTGCAAATTGCTCATTCTTTGCAACAAAGTCAGTTTCGGAGTTGACTTCAACTACTACACCAACATTCTTTGCATCGTCAACTTTTGCGACTATTAAGCCTTCAGCAGCAATTCTGCTCGAACGCTTTGCAGCAGCAGCAAGTCCTTTTTCACGAAGAACTGCGATTGCCTTTTCCATATCGCCATCAGTTTCAACCAATGCTTTCTTACAATCCATCATACCGGAACCGGTCTTTTCACGAAGCTCCGCAACTAATTGCGCCGTAATTTTAGCCATATTTTATTCCTCCAATATCAATACTTTACTCTTCGGTTGCTTCTTCCTCTACACCTTCAACTTCGACAGCTTCTGCCTCTTCATCACTATCTTGGAAGCCCTGTCTGCCCTCTAGAATAGCGTTAGCCATTGTAGCAGATAGAAGTTTTACTGCACGAATTGCATCGTCATTACCTGGAATAACATAGTCGATATCGTCGGGGTCACAGTTTGTATCCACGATAGCAACGATCGGAATACCTAGCTTCTTAGCTTCAGCAACTGCTATCTTCTCTTTTCTTGGGTCAACGATGAAAAGCGCACCGGGTAGTTTATCCATTGTCTTAATACCACCAAGGAACTTTTCAAGTTTATCTATCTCGTGATTTAATTTCATTACTTCTTTTTTAGGTAGAAGTTCAAAAATGCCTTCTTCCTCCATCTTACGGAGTTGTTCAAGCCTTTTGATCCTTCTGCGCATTGTGGTAAAGTTCGTCATCATACCGCCGAGCCAACGTGCTTTAACATAGTGTGCACCTGCTCTTACTGCCTCATCCCTAATTGAGTCAGCCGCCTGTTTCTTTGTTCCTACGAAAAGCACATTATCGCCATTTTCTGCGACTTCACGCACAAAATTATATGCTTCCTCAAGTTTTCTTACCGTCTTTTGAAGATCGATAATGTAAATTCCGTTCCTCTCCGTGAAAATGTACGGAGCCATCTTAGGGTTCCATCTTCTTGTTTGATGTCCAAAGTGAACACCAGCTTCAAGAAGCTGTTTCATTGATACTACTGCCATATGTTTTTCCTCCTGTTTTGGTTTATTTTCCTCCACCCTGCCATGTTATAATATGAGCTACCCCAACAATAGAAGTGAGGAACCATGCTCATCTAGGCAAGATGTGCGTAATGCTTTAACATTATACCACTTAAATCTTCCCAATGCAAGTAGTTTTGTAGAAAAACTTAATTACAACTATAAATGCGCTTTCTTTATAAAAGTAAATTAAATTTATTTACTACAAGTATTGACATTAATCGACAATGATATTATTATTAAATGGTATGTATGTAGAATAGTTGGCACACATCCATGTGCCGTCAATGCACACAAAAGATTGATGGGGTGAAAGTATTGTCGTTCGTTAATAGAATCATTGGAGTTATTTGCATTTCTATTTTTCTTTTAGCTTTTTCAAGTTATGGTACCATTCATATTCATGCATATGAATATGAAACACCTGAGGGTTACAGCGATAACGATTATCAAAAATTGCTGCGATTTTACCTTAACGGGAATCAGCATCTTAAATGGGATATTGGCGATCCTGCGAAATGGCATGGTGTGATCTGGGATAACTCGCCAGATAAATGCGTGATGTCAATCAACCTACATAATAGTGGAATTAGTGGCGGGCTTGATTTATCCGATTTCTCTCAAATATATGCGGTTGAGGTGCTCGATAATAAACTTACCCATTTAGATGTGAGTAACTGCCCGAATATTATGGTAATTAACTGTGATAATAATCAAATTAAGTGGATAGCAGGACATAGCAAGCTACATCCCCGTGCATATGTTTCCGCCACTGGGAATCCTAATTTTACTATTGTAAGGAGCGATATCGCCACTGATGAGATTGTCGATTCCTTTAAATCGGGTGAAGATTCGACATTTGTGCTGAGCGAAGTCATCAC
>JAAZLM010000026.1 GCA_012799315.1 Clostridiales bacterium
CGCATTACCTAGATGGTTTGTAACGAACTTCCTCAATGGGGAATCGGCAGAAACATATAAAGGAATCGAGGATGAAATCATATCGCTAGAGATACCGCCAGGAGCGAATGGTTTGCTCATGTTGCCATATTTCATGGGGGAGCGCACTCCGATTTGGGATGAGAATGCCTCCGGATTAGTGATGGGGTTATCCCTAATGCACCAAAAAGCACATCTCTATAAGGCGGTATTAGAATCTACTGCATATTCGCTAAGACATATTATGCAGACGATGGATTCGAACATTGTCACAGATAGGATTATACTAATGGGCGGCGGTGCAAAATCATATCTTTGGCAGACAATCTTCGCCGATGTCACCGGGTTGCCGGTTTACACAGCCAAGACTTCAATAGAGGCACCAATGGGTGATGCTTTTATGGCGGCATTGGCAGTTGGTCTAGTAGATAGTTATTCTCAAATTAAGGACTGGGTAGAATTTAAACCACCGGTAATGCCGAACAAGGGAAATCACACACTATATAATAGATACTTTTCAGTTTATAAAGAGATCTACCCTTTGTTAAAGGGGAAGATGAAGGAATTAAAAGAAATATCTAAGATGTAATGGTATTAGGCCGCATAAGGGCTTTATATAATTAAAAAAATATGGAGGAAATCAAATGAAGAACATTCTAAGAACAATTGCACTATCAATCATAGTTGCGATGGCAGTGGGACTAATCGGATGCACAGGCAATGATGCTAGCTCCGGCGGTTCTCAAGAATCTCCAGCAGGGGATTCTGCAACAGGCTACAACAAGACGGAGTACAACCTAGTATTCATCCCTAAACTAGTCCATGAATGGTATGAAGATGTAAAGGTCGGGATCGATAAAGCGGTAGCGGAACTAGCTGAAAAGGGCATCACGGTTAATTATAGCTGGGAGCCACCTGCTGATGCAGTCGTAACTGAGCAAATTGCAAAGATTGAAGCAGCTGCTTCGAAAAAACCTGATGGAATATCAGTAGCCATTATTGATGCTTCTGCGTCAACAACAGTAATTAATGAGCTAATCGATCAGGGCATCAATGTAAGCACGTTCGACAACGATGCTCCAGATTCAAACCGTAAGTATTATTGCGGTCACTCAACTAACTATGAAGACGGCGTTGAAATCGCAGAAAGATTAGCAAAATCACTTAATGAAGAAGGCGAAATTGCAATTCTAGCAGGCACATTAAGCGCTATCAATCATCAAGAGCGAGTTAAAGGCTTTGAAGACACAATTGCTAAATATCCTAATATCAGGATAGTTGATAAGCAAGCCGATGAAGACTCAATTGAAGTAGCACTAAATGTAACTGAAGGCTATTTAGCAGCATATCCGAACCTAAAAGCTATATACGGTGTTAACGCAGCAAGCCCGATCGGCGCAGCTCGTGCACTCAAGGATGCTAATAAGGCGGGGAGCATTAAAATTGTTGGAATGGCAGAGAATGAAGAGGCAATGCAATATGTTGAAGATGGAACAATAGAAGTAACATTGAAGCAAGATGTTCCAACATATGGCTATAACAGCGTATATGCAATGCTTGAGATTGCAGATGGAAGAACTCCGTCAAAAGTAGCGGACGAGATACCGGCAATCTTCGTAACAAAAGATAATGTGAGTGACTTTTTAAACTAAACAATACCAATGCTGACTTGATTCACAGTCAGAATCAAGTCAGCAAATATTGGAGGTAACAAAGTGGAAAAGATGCTAGAAATGAATACAGTCACAAAAACTTTTCCCGGCGTTATTGCTTTAAATAAAGTGGATTTTTGCATAGGCAGAGGTGAAATTCACGCTTTAATCGGCGAGAACGGTGCGGGGAAAAGTACTTTGATGAAGGTTTTAATGGGCATATATAGATGCGATGAGGGTTGCATTAAGGTTTGTGGCGACGATGTTTGTATTTCTACGCCATCCGATGCCATTAAACTAGGGATTGGCATGGTGCCGCAGGAGCTAAATTTAAATCCCTATATAAGTGCCGCTGAGAATATCTTTCTTGGCAATGAGATTAGAAACAAGCTTGGCGCAATAGATTGGAAAAAGACAAATCGTGAAGCCGAAAAGGTACTGAATACAATTGGTGTAAATATTAACCCACGAACTATTGTCAATAAATTGAGTGTGGCACA
>JAAZLM010000027.1 GCA_012799315.1 Clostridiales bacterium
ACAAAGCCCGAACGCTCAGCATCGAATGGTATCGATGCCCTATCGGGATCCTCCGACTTGCTCAGTGCTTTCATATTGTTAAAACCCGCAAAGGAGAAGCCAGTGCTTGAACTCTCCGATCCTCCGGCAACCGCCGCATCAAGATAGCCATGTTTAATCAGACGAAAAGCCTCACCAATTGCGTGAGTTCCCGACGAACACGCCGTCACGGGGCAGTAATTAGATCCCTTGAATCCTAGGCGCATTGCAATCGTGCCAGCCGCCATATTCGATATCATCATCGGTACGCAAAATACCGACACTCTATCGGCGCCCTTGCTATGATATCTTTCAAGTTCTCTTTCCATTGTTTCTATTCCGCCCTTACCACTACCGACAATTACACCAACTCTGAATGGATCCAGATCGGAGAAGTCAGTACCAGCATCTTCAATTGCATCATGTGTCGCACATACTGCAAATTGTGTGAACCTGTCAAGGCGGCGCATCTCTTTCCTATCAATGTGTTTTGACGGATCGAAATCTCTAACCCGTGCCGCTATTTTAGGTTTTAAGTCATCTTCTTTTACCCAGTCAATTACAGAAAATCCATGTTTACCGTCTAAAAGATTCGACCATAGTTCATCTAACGAATTACCAATAGGGCTAACGACTCCTGCCCCAGTTAAAACTACTCGTTTCATGTGTTCCTCCAACTAATTTATTCGCTTACATTTATGTATAAGACGAATTTTGTATTTACTTAAAATATTGTATTAAGCGGTTCCCCTTACACTGCTTTGCCTATATTGCTAGACTTTGAGAAGAAGCAATTTAAGTGATTACATGGACATACCGCCACTAACGACGATAACTTGGCCTGTTATATAGCTTGCATCATCGCTTGATAGGAATGATGCGGTGGCGGCTACTTCTTCGGGTTTGCCGTATCGTTTTAATGGGACGGCGGCTAGGACGGCTTCACGCACTTTATCGGATAGGCTATCGGTCATTGGTGTTTCGATGAATCCGGGTGCTATTGCGTTTACGGTTATCCCTCTTGAGCCGAGTTCTTTGGCGGCGGTTAGGGTCATGCCGATTACTGCAGCTTTTGATGCTGAGTAGTTGAATTGCCCTGCGTTCCCGTATAGACCGGCGACCGATGCCATGTTTATGATTTTACCGCTGCGTTGTCTTATCATTACGGCGCTGGTGTGTTTCATCATATTGTATACACTTTTTTGATTTACATTTATTACTGTGTCATATTGTTCTTCACTCATTCGAGCTAGTAGGCCGTCTTTAGTGATTCCTGCGTTATTTACAAGAACGTCAATCGTATTGAACCGTTCTTTAACTGCCTTTACCATTTCTTCGCAAGCATTATAATCGGATACATCACAGGCAAAGCATTCTGCCTCTACGCCTTTTTCCCTACATTGTTCGGCGATGTTATTACCGCTATTTATAATATCTTCTTCCGTTCGGCAATTTATTGCGATATTATACCCGTCATTTGCTAGTCTAATTGCAATTGCGGCGCCGATTCCCTGCCCCGCTCCTGTTATCAATGCTGTTTTACTCAATTATGACACCTCCGCTTTTTTTCATGATTTCCTCTGCGTCGCTGAACATACTTTCTACTATATCTTTAGCTGGCTCAATCTTGTCTATCAATCCCGATATCTGCCCTGCCATGAAACTACCCTCTTTGAGATTCCCGTCGACTGCTGCTTTCCTGAGCGATCCGACGCAAATTTCTTCAAATTCCTCCGGAGTACCTCCATCACGTTCAAAGCTAATTAATTTCTTCGTTAGGCGATTTCGAATTGAGCGAACGGGATGCCCTGTGAATCTACCCGTCACCACCGAATCCGTATCTTTAGATCCTAGCTCCATCTGCTTATAATTCTCGTGGATTTGGCATTCCTCCGCTACAAGGAATCTTGTCCCGATCTGCACTCCCGATGCTCCCAGCATGAATGCCGCCGCAAGTCCTCTTCCTTCGGCAATTCCGCCCGCTGCTAGTACGGGAATATCGACAGCATCGACAACTTGTGGAACTATGCACATTGTCGATATTTCGCCAATATGTCCGCCCGCTTCTGTCCCCTCCGCCACGACTGCATCTGCGCCCGCTCTTTCCATGCGCTTTGCAAGTGCGACCGACGGGATTACGGGAATGACTTTGATGCCGGCATTCTTCCATGCCTCGATATATTTACCGGGATTCCCCGCTCCCGTTGTAATGACTGCGATTTTCTCATCTATTGCTAGTTGAGCTAGATCTGGCGCATTCGGGCTCATCATCAATATATTCAACCCGAATGGCTTATCTGTCAAAGACTTCGCTATTTTAATTTGCTCTTTTATATAGTCTACCGGTGCCGTTCCGCCTGCAATTAATCCAACTCCACCCGCATTTGAAACAGCGGCGGCAAGATTTGCCTCGGCTACCCATGCCATTCCACCCTGAATGACGGGATACTTCACACCTAATAATTCCGTTAGTTTTGTTTTAATCATTGCTCAAGTCCTCCATATCTGCAATATGTTAAAGGTCGAATATTGCCGCTCCATAGGTTAGCCCGCCGCCGAATCCGACGACGCATATTCGCATTCCTTCTTTTAATCCGCCTTCTTTAATAAATTCATCAAGGCATAGCGGCACACTTGCACTCGATGTGTTTCCGTACAATTCTAAATTCATGTAGAATTTGTCTATACTCAATCCTAAATTGGCGGCGGCCGTTTCCATAATGCGCACATTCGCCTGATGCGGGACAATCATATCAATGGAATTTACATCAACTCCCGCCTTATCGCATGCGCCTTTTATCGCTTTTGGGATAGCCTTTATAGCAAATTTATATACTTCCCTACCGTCCATGTAGATATATTGCCCGTTACTATCGGAGAATTTATCGTATTTCTGCTGATCATTATCGTCGCAGAATGGATTATCATCGGTTATCGTTCTAGCAAAGAGCTTATCGGCATCTTCTACTTGTGCCCCTAGATATGAGAAGAACATACCATCGCCCTTTGTAATAATACAAGCGGCGGCGGCATCACCGAATAGAACGCAAGTCCCCCTGTCCGAATAATCAGTGATCTTAGATAATTTCTCACTGCTGACTATTAGGATATTCTTATATTGATCGTCTTGCAAATACTTCGCTGCAATATCAAGTGCATATACAAAACCCGAACAAGCACAATTCACATCAATGCCAATTGCGTTCTTTGCGCCAATATCACGCTGAACCATGCATGCCATTGATGGTGTGTAAAAGTCGGGTGTTACAGAAGTGTGTAATATTAAATCTATTTCGCTAGCATCTAACTGCGCATCAAGGAGTGCGTCCCTTGCAGCGTTTACCCCCATATACCATACAGGTTCTCCGCTGGCAATGCGCCTTTCTTTAATGCCCGTTCTGCTCGTTATCCACTCATCACTAGTGTCGACGATTTTACTAAAATCATCATTTGTTGCGATTCGCTCCGGTAGGTAATGCCCAGTGCCTAGGATTTTTATTCCTTTCAAAATATCTCCTCCTCTTTTTATGCTTGTTAAATGTCTTTTTTTATGGTATTCTATTCTATATAGTATTTTGCGCATTAATGTTGCTCACTTATTGTAACAATGGCGCTCTACACTATTTAATAGCTGGGTATCTTTCTTTGTATCATTTCCTATAATAGGCAGATAATACGATTTACCAAATATTCGATTCAAGAAATTGTAATTTTATTTCTTGCTTACCCCTATTCTATTACATTTCTACTCTACTTGTCAACATTTATTTCATTTCTATGTATTTTTGCTGGCAATTAACGTAATAAATCGCCGATTCTATTTATAAAAAAAATGGAGGATTATCATGAATAAAAATGTTTTTCTTTTTTCGGGGCAAGGTTCACAATACCCCAATATGGGCAGGGAGCTACTCGATGAATGTCCGTCATGCAGACGAATTTATGAAATCGGCAGTGAGATTGTCGGCTTCGATATTGCACAAACAAGCTTTGAGGCGGCGGATTCTGAACTTGCTAAAACAAGTGTATCCCAACCATGTATTTTCGCTACATCGCTTGTAGCATTTGAAGTGGCAAGGGATAGGGGGATACCATTCAGCGCTGTTGCCGGCCATTCACTGGGCGAATATTCTGCAATGTATGCCGCCGGTATGATTTCAATGGAAGATGCCTTCAAGATAATCAAGGTGCGCTCAATTGCAATGCAAAAGGCGGGCGAAAACAATCCCGGCTCAATGTGCGCCGTGCTCGGATGCGATAACGACACAATTGCAAAAATATGCAATATCACACCGGGCTATGTTGTCCCTGCTAATTTTAATAGCCCGTCGCAGACAGTTATCGCTGGTGAGATACCGGCAATATGCGATGCAATATTAAAGCTTAATGAAAAGGGATCTAAGGCAATTAAGCTTGCAGTCAGTGCAGCATTCCATACTGAATTGATGCAGAGTGCCGCCGATGAATTATACGATGCTATTGGCGATATTGAATTTAATGAGCCGACTGTTGATTTTTATTCCAATGTCGTCGGCGGTAAATTAACCGACTTCTCTAATATGCGTGAATACCTATCACGTCATGTTGTTTCGCCGGTGCGATTCGCAGATGAGCTATTCGCACTACAAGAAGATGGATATACGAACTTTATTGAAATTGGCCCGGGCAAGGTATTATCGGGGCTAGTTAGAAAGACTCTTAAGGGAGTCACAATCGTAAATATAGAGAATAAGAAGTCTTTAGAGAAAACTCTCGAAAAGCTTAATATGCACGAATAGGAGGCTTCAATGAAAGATAATAAACATGACCCCACTCGGAAATTCGCCCTAATTGGCTACCCTCTCTCTCACACGATGTCACCGCCGATTCATGATCGGCTCTTTGCCCTTTCCGGCTTTGGTGGTGAATGCGAATATAATGTGATTGAGGTTCCTACCGATGAGTTGGCGACATTTTCATCAGTGCTGAGGGATCTATCAGGATATAATGTTACAATACCGCACAAGGTATCGATAATAAATGCTCTTGACGGGTTAGATCCACTTGCAAAAAGATACGGCGCTGTCAATTGTGTTAAGAACGGGGAGAAATCGATCGGCTATAATACCGATGTTGTTGGATTCCTGCGCACGATTAGGGCGCTTGGCGCATCGCTTGAGAGTGATGTGCTAATGCTCGGTTGCGGTGGTGTCGGCAGAATGATGGCGATAGAAACTGCCCTATGCGGTGGTAATATTACCATTGCGGTGCGACAATCGGATCTAGAATCCGCTAGTGCATTGAAAGACGATATATTATGCCTATCACCTAATACCAGTGTCAATATCACAACACTCGATAAAATTGACGGTAGTTATGATTTACTAATTAATGCTACACCTGTCGGTATGTATCCCCACGGCAACGATATGCCAATTGAAGCAGATGTATTGAAACGTGTGCGCTTTTTATTCGATGCTATTTACAATCCCGTGCAGACGAAGTTAATTAAATCGGCGATAAAGCACGGTGTATCGACAATTGGCGGTATGTCTATGCTCGTATGGCAGGCTGCCGCCGCCCATGAAATTTGGAACGATGCGCAGTTCGATATACAGGATATTGATGCACTAATTAAGCGAATGGAGAATACCGTCGATAAGGAGTTTGGTCAATGAAGACATTATTCTTATGCGGCTTCATGGGATGTGGGAAGTCGACTATCGGTAAAAGCCTTGCGCAATTAATGCGGCGGCAATTCATCGATCTTGATAGCTATATCGTTGATAAGTCCGGCATGACGATTCCCGATATATTCGCCCGCCATTCAGAAGAATATTTCCGCTCGCTTGAGAGTAGATACATTGAGGAGCTAACTGGTCTCAGTGCTGTAATAGCAACTGGGGGCGGCGCATTAGTGAGTGCGGACAATGCCGCATTAGCTAGAAAGGGCGGTATAATAGCATTCCTAGATGTACAGTTCAACACCTGCTATATGAGGATCAAAGATGATGAAAATCGTCCGCTCGTAATGAATAATAGCGTTCAGGATCTTGAGCGTCTTTTCTCAATGCGGCGGGATTTATATATAGCTAATTCCGATATAGTGATAGATGCCGATGCGCCAATTGAAATTGTAGCACATCGAATTAAAGCTGCTTATAATGATGCATTGGATAAGGCTATGAGAGGTGATTAATTTGGCAAGTACACAAAAGAGAAGTAGTACTACCGGCAAGAAAAGAGGGCGCCCACCGTCAAAAGCTAAGAGTAACCGTGGTGCTTATAAAAAGCAAAGGGATCATATATTTGCGCTAGATATCGGCACAAGGACTGTTGTCGGTATTGTCGGCATAAAAAAAGATGATAAATTCGTCATTATCGCTGCCGAATCCGTGCCACATCCTAAGAGGGCAATGATGGATGGGCAAATTGAAGATATATCACAAGTAGCTGGAACCGTATCGGAAGTTAAGGTAACACTTGAAAAGCGCCTTAGGATGCGCCTAGAACGGGTATCTATCGCTGCAGCTGGCCGTGCGCTTAAAACGCACCGAATCACAGCACAGCATAATATTGATAGCAAGGATATAATCACCAAGGAGTTATTGAAGTCGCTTGAAATCATGACTATTGGAAGAGCGCAGGAAGAACTTGAGAATGAAGATAGGGACGGCAATACATTCTACCCTGTTGGGCATAGTGTTGTTGATTATTGGCTTGACGATTATAAGATAAGCAATCTAGTCGGGCATAAAGGACAAGTTGCCAAAATTGAGATAATCGCCGCATTCCTGCCCAATCCCGTTATCGAAAGTCTTTATGCCGTCATGGATGAATGTTCTTTAACGGTCGAGGCGCTGACGCTGGAGCCGATCGCCGCTATGAATGTTATCATACCTAAAGAGATTCGGCTAATTAATATCGCACTTGTCGATATCGGCGCCGGAACTGCAGATATTGCAATTACCCGTGATGGCAGCGTAGTTGCATATGCGATGACGACGATCGCAGGTGATGAAATAACGGAAGAGATTATTCGCAAGTACTTAGTTGATTTTGAAACCGCCGAACAGATGAAGTCCGATGCGGGCAAAGATATTATAACCTATAAGGATATATTTGGGATAGAACATAGTGTTTCTACAAAGATTTTTTATGAGTCATTGGTATCAGTAATAGATTTAGTCGCAGAAACAATTATTGATAATATTATCGCAATTAATGGCGGCCCGCCAGCGGCAGTATTCCTAATCGGCGGCGGTGGGCAAATTGCAACATTGTGCGAAGTCTTTGCTAAAAGACTCGAACTACCTGAGAATCGTGTTGCCGTCGGCGGTAATGACTTCCTAAGAGATGTCGACACAGGCGATTTGACTATAACGGGGCCCGAATTCGTCACCCCGATCGGCATTGCAGTAACATCGACACTCGGACAATGCTATGACTTCTCTACAATTACATTGAACGATGAGCCAATGCAAGTATTCGATACTCGGGATTTAACTATACTTAATTTGCTCACGATTAGCGGATATAGTCCACGCAAGATATTCGGCCGCTCTGGCAGGAGTCTAGTATTCACCTTGAATGGGGAGAAGAAAATTATAAAGGGCGCACCGTTCACACCGTCGCAGATTTATTTGAATGGGGAGCTATCGCCGATAGATTCGCCCATTGCGCAGGGCGATGTTATTAAGATTATCCCTGCAATTAATGGTGATGACGGCAGTATCACTATCGGCGACTTGACTGGCGATGTGCCAACTGGATCTATATTCATCGACGATATGGAATACCACATTGGGGCAAGATGCACCGTAAATGGGGAGGACGCTGATACCGACTATCAAATAGCTGAAGGTGATACCGTCGAAATTGTCAAGATTAATACACTCGGTGCAATTATTTCATCATTAAAGCTCGGTAGAATGATGGTTGCCGATGATATTGTTTTCACCCGTAATGGTGAAAAGATTGATGAGAACACCGCTCTTAATGTCGGTGATAAGATAACAACATCGCAAAAAGATTTAGCAGATGATACGCCGGCTAAGGCTGAGAATATCGCCGATAAAAAGGCAAATGCCGATAGCATTATTCGTATAACGCTCAATGGGCGAATGGTTGAACTCCCTTATGATAAAGACGATCCTCCGCTATTCCTTGAGCTGCTGAACTTCACCGATATTGATCCGCAAAATCCTAAAGGCAATATCATCGTCACCTTGAACGGGAAAATTGCTTCATATGTAGATATGTTGAGTGATGGCGATATTGCAGAAATAAAATGGGCAATACCATAAAAAAACATCGTATGCTAATTAGCATACGATGTTTTTATCTGTTTAGCTCACCATCACACCTAGAACGGTGAAGTGAGTTCTTTCTTCGTCGTCGACTGGGCGAATTTCCACCTTTAATTTCTCGGCTTTATCGGAGGTAAATACTTCAACCGATTCAGCATAATTCCCCCATCCATTCGGGAAGTCTGCATCTATTGTTTTGACGACTTCACCATTTACTAGAATTTCTGCCTTGGCGCCTTTACCACTGATGAATTCCATATATAGAATACCTAGATTCTTCGCCTCGACTTCGAACACAAGGGAATCACTCCCCTCCCTGACTGCCCATCCATCCTTGAAGTTGCCGAATTGTGCATCACCCTCAAAGCTGCCTGTTTCTAGGACTGTAATTTCTTCGCTATTTGCATTGGCTATGAATCCACCCTCATATTTATCACTATTTGCCTCTGGAATTGAATACTCGCCATCAATGTCGTCAACCTTCGCTACAACATCATCTAAAAAACTTGAAATCAGCTGCTTAATAATATCATGGCCTGCATCATTTGGATGAATATTATCGGGTGATATATCGCTCCATTTAATATGATCGGCTGATATTACCGGTAGGATAGCATCTTTATAGCTAATCATCGGTAGATTATAATGCTCGCCAATCGGTGCATGAACATCTTGAAAGCTCGTTCCATTCTCCTGCGTTGTAAATAGCAGCATTGCCGCTGGTTCGCTCTTATGCGATAGAATTGTGCGCACCAATGCTTCATACGAATCCTTATTGATATGCGCCCTCGTATCATTAACCGAAAATTCTATTATAACAAGATCGGGATCGGATTCTAGTAGATCCGCTTTTACCCGATGTACACCTATGTAGGAATCGGTAGCGCCAATTCCCGCATTAATAAAGCGGAAATCCGTATTAGGGAATTTAGTCTTCCACCATTCTTGCATCATGGTCGCATACCCATTGTTATTCTGTGCGGATGAACCCTGTGTAATCGATCCGCCAATTACACCAATTACGACTTCCTCCTCGCCCGCCTGCGCCTTTTTAATCACTTTTGCAAGTCTCGACAAATCGCCCTCATTAATTATTGAACGATTCTTCATCATTGATGTAATTCCCTTATTCAAGTCGAATTCCTCCTCTGGTTCTGTCTGCTCCGATGTTGTGCTACCGACTGAATCCGCCGATGGATTGCTTACATCGTCTACCTTGCTACATCCTGCTAGAAGCATTATCCCTATTAGAATTAATGCAATTGATTTAATTTTCATGTTGTCATTCCTCCCAATATTTTGCATTGATATATGTTGTTTTAAGTTACAATTCAACTCCCACAATTAATTATACATCTTATTTAAGTAATTGCAATAGTATTTCTCTAATATGTTTCAACTTATTCCCTTGAATTTTGACATTCTATTTGTTATAATTCAACCTGTCAACTAATTTGGAGGTGTATTATGTTAAATATAAGTACGGATAAAGGTATCCCACCGCATAAGAAATTCTTCCCCGCTAATGAGGGCGCATTCTCCTACATGGGCAGAATGTCGCATGATGCGACCGCCGGAACTGCGGATTTCATCTATGCTGGCAGCATGATGAAGACCCGTTTCACTGGCAAGAGTATTTCTATATCGGTGAGTAATCTTCACTTTTACGGGGAAAATTACATTGGCTATTTAATCGACGGCATACAAGGAAGAGTGCTACTAGAGAATCATGGCGATATTACCCATTATCAAATTGCTGATAATCTTGACGACGGTGAACATGAGCTTATTCTATTTAAGCGAATGGATGCCACTCATTACTTCACATTCCATGGACTAATCCTTGATGATAATGCTAAGGTTCGTGCGGTCGATATATCCCCCACGCAAAAAAGACTCGAATGCTACGGCGATTCTGTTTCTGCCGGTGCAGTATGTGAAGCAATTTACTATGAGAATCATATCGACCCTGAGGACAATAATGGGCAGTATGATAATTCATGGTTCTCATATTCGATGTCACTCGCTAGGAAGCTCGACGCACACATTCACAACAATGCACAAGGGGGCATTGCCCTGCTCGGTGGTACTGGCTTTTTCAATTCACCCGATACTGTTGGGCTTGTTTCCACCTTTGATAAATTGCATTATAGCCCCGCTGCAAAAATTACCGACTGGGATTTCTCACTCTACACTCCCCATGTTGTAATAATGGCAATTGGGCAAAACGATAGCCACCCAAATAACGAATGCTTAAAAGATGAAAACTATCGTCAAAATTGGATGGCTGAGTATAAGAAAATTCTATCACGGCTACGCACCG
>JAAZLM010000267.1 GCA_012799315.1 Clostridiales bacterium
ACAAAAACGAATAGATAGCGTTCTTTTTGCCTTTTCATTTATATCATTCCTTTCCTCATTCGCAGAATAATGTCTAATTTATTATAGCACATTATGTTAGGTAAAAACAATTACATAGGACAAATTAGTCAAATTGATTGCCTTTATCGACAAATAACATTAAAAGGTGTATAATCTAATTGAGAGGAGTTGTTATTATGAGTAGTAAGATTCGCTGGATTACACGGACAGCACTACTATTAGCAGTGCTGATTTTAGCGCAGTATATCGGGAGTATCATGGGCGGTCAGCTGATGGGGCAATTAATCACCGGCTCAATTGTCAATATGACATTAATTATCGCTGGCGTGTTTGTTGGATATTCCTCGGGGCTTGCCATTGCAATTATATCACCAATAATTGCAAATTTCATCGGCATTGGCCCTAAGATAGTCGAATTAGTGCCGGTAATTATCATTGGCAATATCGTCATTGTCGTTGTCGTTACCTTCTTCTTCCGACTTGCTAATAAGAATAAAGGCATCGTATCGGCTGGGATCAGCCTTGGTGGTATTATCATCGGGGCAGTAGCTAAATTCATCGTACTATATTCATCAGCGGCAAAGATCCTGCCCGCACTCGGTGTTAATGTAATGCCGCCCGTCATTAAGATGATGTCATGGCCGCAAATTATTACCGCAACTGCAGGCGGAATTCTAGCATTCATTATTCTACCGACGCTTAGGATAGCGATAAAGAATAAAGGGTAACAGGTATATAATCTAAAAAGGGTAGTCGTTAGACTACCCTTTTTACTATTCTTATTACACTGCAGATTCTACCGTGATAGATATTCTACATAGATTCTGGTGCGTCAATCTTCATCATCGTTAGGAGATTTTCTATTACCGCTCTAGTCGCCACGATTAATTGAAGTCTTGCACTCATTAGATCTTCGTCATCCACCTTCACCCTGCAAGCAGTGTAGAATTTGTGGAACAATGTCGCAAGTTCTAATAAATACCGTGTTATTCTCGACGGATCATATGCCTTCGCCGATTCGTCAACCTCACTTGGCAGCATTGCTATATGGCGGATTAATTCCCGCTCCTCCTCCATCGTCAGGATTGATAGTTGCGACGGTGATAATTCACGTGCCTTAATTCCCTCACTATCAAGCGCTGATATAATGCTGCAAATCCTAGCATGAGCATACTGCACATAGTAGACGGGATTGTTCGATGACTCCTCAACTGCAAGCCCTAAATCGAAATCAAAGTGCGTATTCGCCTCACGCATATTGAAGAAGAATCGTGCCGCATCGATTGGCACCTCTTCAAGCAATGTCGATAATGTGATCGACTTCCCCGTCCTTTTACTAGCCTTTACAAGTTCGCCATCACGCATTAATCTTACCATCTGCATTAATACAATATCGAGCCTGTTGTCGTCAATGCCGAGCGCCTTTATCGCCGCCTTGAGCCGTGCTGAATATCCGTGATGATCGGCTCCTAGTATATTAATCGCCTTATCGTATCCACGAACTACAAGTTTATTATAATGATATGCTATATCGGGCACAACATATGTTACTAGCCCATTTGAGCGAACAAGTACATAATCTTTATCAAGCCCGAATTCCGTCGCCTTGAACCATAGGGCATCTTCCTTTTCATAGGTATAGCCCTTTTCTTTCAATAGCTTAATCACACGATCAACTTCGCCATTCTCATGTAGGATACTTTCCTTAAACCAGCAATCATATTCAATCCTATACTTGCGTAAATGCTCCTGAAGTTGATTTATATTAATCGGCAATGCGTATTCTATGAGCGCATTCCTTCTCGTTTCACTATCGCTTTCTACAAATTTATCGCCGAATTGTTTGCTGAAGTTCTGTGCGTGTTCCTTAATATCATCACCCATATAGGCATCTTCCGGCATTTGTATCGAATCGCCTTTATATATTTGCAAATAGCGCACCTCAAGTGATGTGGCGAATCTCTCGATCTGATTGCCCGCATCATTGATGTAGAATTCCCTGTCCACGTCATAGCCGGCTAAGGATAGCACACCGGCAAGGCAGTCGCCCATTGCACCGCCACGGGCATTCCCAATATGCATTGGCCCCGTTGGATTCGCTGAAACGAATTCGACAAGTACTCTCTTCCCCTGCCCTAAATTCGTCTTTCCGTATTCTCTGCCATTTTCAATAACGGTAGCAATCACTTCACCGAACCATCTCGGATTGAGGGTTAAGTTGATAAATCCGGGGCCGGCAACGTCGATTTTATCGAAATTACTACCATCAAGATCGGCGGTGGCAATTATCATCTCGGCGATTTTCCTTGGCGCCATCTTGAATTCCCTTGCACATATCATAGCAATGTTGACGGCAAAATCGCCGTGCGTTCTATCGTTCGGTATTTCTACCTTAAATTCCGGTAAATCAATTTGTGGTAAATCGCCATTCTCCATCAGCCTTTCAACGGCGGTGGTGATTATCCCCTCAATTTCAAGGATAGAGCTGTTAATTGGATTCGACATTTCTTTTTTCGACCTCCTTAATATTTACATAGATCTCATTCTCCGATACATATCCGGAATTAATATCTAATGTATACTTAAAGTATATATCCCCACCAATATCACTCACGGTAGATTCAATTTTCTCCGCTGTAATTCCTAGCATGAAGTCACCGTATAGCGTGCCATAATGGCAATGGTGTTTCTTATCCTTTTCTATAATAAGATTCGAACTTGTGCTACCCGATCTAATTAAGGTTACCCTTTCGTCACCGTCAAGGGTTAATGTTGTTTTGCTCCCCTCGAATC
>JAAZLM010000268.1 GCA_012799315.1 Clostridiales bacterium
GCACTCCATCCTTTATGTAGATGCGATATCCTTCTTTGTCCTCTTTTACCGTTTCTACATAATTTCTTATTTTTCTTTTTAGGCAAACATCAGTAACAATCCCTAGGCCTGTCTCGGGATCAATTCGTGGCATGTTGCCAGCATCGGGATCACCATTTGGATTTCCATTTTCAACCTCAAATAAAATTACAAATTCGTATCTGTTTTTAATGACTTCTTTCATAATTAATTCTCCTCTTCATTTTTATTATCACTATCTTTATCCTTCTTTACATAAAAAGCGTTTCTTTGATGATAATATCCCAGTACAAAGATACCCTGATCCTCTAAAGAAAGATTCGTCGGCATGGGGTTTTCTTCAATTTCGAGTTTCTGCATTAATTCTTCTATTCTTTTATCGCTCGTGTAACCGTATTCTGCTTTAGCTATGTGATGTTGGGAAAGTCTTAGCAATATTGGGAATACCCTCCCAGGTGTAGCACTAGCTGAAGTAAAGTACTTATCCTTTATAGTTGATTTTAGCTTTGTTTCGCTAGCATCTAATTGCGCCTTTTCTAAAACTGCAAATAATCTACCAAGCACATATGCCTTATTGTTGGTTTCTGTATTTAATGACACTGTGATTACCTCCCTATATTTTTCTTTATAATTGCGTATTAAATATGCTTTTATTATACTAGCTCTATAATAATTGATATTACGATCTGCCTTAATCCTCATCATGATCGCATTAAATATTGCAGTAGGATACCTTACGCCAGTTAAAATTGCCCTCATTACCGATCCGGACATTTGCGGTTGCGGAGTCTTATCTTTCGCCGTTGCAGGGACTGTCTCGCTTAGCACTTTCCAAATTGGCACAAATTCAAATTCATTTGAAAACTGCCTTTCAATACGCATATCTTCATAGTGCCTTGCACTTTTTTGAATAAAACCCAGGAAATTATCCCTGGTGAAAAACCGAACTGAAAGCCTTGCAGCATTTGGAGATAAACCTAAGGTATAGAATTCCACATCTTTATCAAACTCCTCGCCAAAATCCCTAATCGGTTCTCCCTTAGCAATTTTATCGAATATTGATCTAACTTCACGTATTGCTGCTGGATCTCTTTGAGTGGCTTTCTCCTCCTCCGATTCACTGATCTCACTCGGGTTTACAAATATTGACGCCATATCCTGATACTTCTTCTCGCTACTTATCGCCCAGAATATAACTGCAGCATCACCAATATATATCCTATTAGCATCATCTGATAGTAGGTGGTTTAAGGCAGTAGTATATGCAAATGCAATTTCCTCGCTTACTGGGGAGTTGATCCCCTGTCCATCTTTTTTACCAAAGGATTCATATGCCGACTTATTGAACGATACTAACGATGCTCCTGAAGATTGAGCTCCTTTTACCCCCTTGATAGCTGGGTGAATACGTGCAATTGGTTTTTCTTCACCCGTGACTAAGCATTGCATTATTTTGCCATCACTGCTTTTTGTTGAATACTCGTCCCACGCTTTTTTAATTTCCTCGTCTTCATGGATATACCTGCCTCCGTCCAGCTTGAACACGATGTTAGCACCTTTAATAATATTTTCAAGATGCTCTTGTACCGCTGGGTGAGTTTGAGCATTCTCAACATCCCAGGAGTTCAAGAAATTTATTAATGCCTGTGCATAATCATTCTTAATATTAAGTAGAATTTGATTGTGCAGATCTTTGAAGCTTTCAAAACATTGTTTAGTTCGTGTCGGTTTACCTTTATTGTCAATACCTAACACATAACTGGAGTTGTCGCATAAGAAATTTGGTTTTATTCCATTTGCCCTAGGTACCCTCTCCGGTAATTCCATTGTTTGCGATATTTCCACCATTTTTTTCCCACGCTTCACCGGTATCATCGTAGGTATGATTTCATGTAGCTCCCCGTCTTTTGATATATTGAGGGCATAGGAAACATTCACAGCATTATACCCGGATTTAGGTATGTTTGAATCCGGATCTGCGGATAGAATCTCATAATACTTTGCTAACGATTGTAATACCATTTTATCACCTCACTTTTTCCACATTTCTTAGATCGATAATGCCATCTTTCATTATTGCCCTAAAGAAAATTGGCCTTATATCATCTAGATCACTATAATCCATATCGTATAACATGTACCCCAGATCGACCTCTCCTTTTAGCGACGAAGGCGGAACATCTCCATCGATCAACCGGAACGAAGCTGGGAACTCTCTACATCCAAAGTATGGTGTGTGAAAGCATTGACCGGAGCGCATTCTTCTAAGTGCAATATTATAATGCTTTTCGGGGCTATCATCTTCCCCCGCTTTATCCGTCATCTCGAAATGCGCAGTTATAATATATTTCACATCTTTCAATATAGTCGATGCTCTTAACTGTCTACTAGTCTTGGTATTTAGATATGACGGTGCTGCCCCAGTAGTAAGCATCTTTCGCCCATCAGAAGCAAGAATTTTTGAATCCACCTCATTCCTTCTTATATTTGTAAATCTAATCTCATTCTGCACTTGAATCTCATCTATCACCCATCTAATAGCAGGTTTAAAATGTATTGCATCAAGTATCCCCCTCGCCGCAGACGGCGTTATACAGTCGTAGCTCACTCGCTCAA
>JAAZLM010000269.1 GCA_012799315.1 Clostridiales bacterium
AGTTGCCGATGGGCTAACCCCCGGTAGCGATGTAGCTAATCTATCCGTATTCGGATACGATCCTGCCATTTACTATTCAGGGCGCTCACCACTAGAGGCTGGCAGTATCGGGATTGATATGAAAGCTACCGACATTTCTTTTAGATGTAATCTTGTTACATTATCGGATGAGGAAAATCTCGCCGATAGGACAATGATAGATTATTGTGCCAATGATATTTCAACAGAGGAGGCAACTGAGCTGATCTCCTATCTAGCGGAGCATTTCAACAACGATGAATTCGCCCTCTATGCAGGAATAAGCTATCGTCATCTACTGATATGGGATAAGGGCACAATCGATTTAGGCAAATTAACACCGCCGCACGACATTCTAGATTTAAATGTTGGTGAGCATCTTCCGACGCATAGGAATGCGCAGCCCCTACTAAAAATGATGGAGGAAAGTTATAGCCTATTAAAAGATCATCCCATAAACATTGCCCGAAAGGAAAGAGGGCTGCGCCCCGCTAATAGCTGTTGGTTCTGGGGTGAGGGTACTTATAAGGAGCTAATGCCATTCAATGAAAAGTACGGACTGCGTGGATCGGTAATTTCCGCCGTAGATCTAATCAAGGGTATCGGCAAATTTGCTGGAATGAATGTGGTTGAAGTCAAGGGTGCAACAGGTTATATTGATACGGACTTTGAGGGTAAGGCGAACGCAGCAATTAATGAATTTGCAAGTGGCGCGGACTTTGTCTATATTCATGTTGAGGCGCCCGACGAATGCGGTCACCGCCATGAGGTTGATAATAAAGTGCTTTCACTTGAATATATAGATAAGAGGCTACTCCATCCGCTGATTTGCGGCATGAATTCGCTCGGCGATTATCGCATTATGATATTGCCCGACCATGCTACTCCGCTATCTTTAAGGACACACACTAATGATGATGTTCCTTTCCTCATATATGATAGCACTAAGGCGAATTCAGGTGTGGAAGTATTTGACGAAGAAAATGCCCGTGCGACGGGATTGCGATTCGGCATTGGGCATCAATTGATGGACTATTTTTTAGACAGGGATTAGCCTTTTTGATTCGTCATCATGTATGAATTATAGTCCAGTAGAATTTTAAGGAGTAAGGATATGAACAGAATTGGATTCATCGGCGCTGGCAATATGGCAACCGCCATTATAAAAGGCATCGCAAATTCAGGACTTGGCAAGGATGCACAAATCTTTGTCACCGATATTGATACCGAAAAGGGCAGAATTCTCGAAAAATACGGTGCGACATTCTTGCCGACATCGGCAGAAATCGTAAAAGAATGCAAATATGTTTTCCTCACCGTTATCCCGCAGGTGATGCCGACAGTAATGGATGAAATTTCATCATATATCTCAAGCGAAACAGTTCTAGTGTCGAATGCTGCCGGTCTGTCGGTAGAATATTTCAAATCACGCACTAATCAAAATGTCAAAGTAATCCTTGCAATGCCGAACACCCCCCTCCTAATCGGACACGGTGCGACGGCAATTTCCTACGCTCATCCGACTAGTGAAAGTGAAGTATCCTATATCCACGATATATATTCATCATGCGGAGAAGTCGCATTGATACCGGCGGATAAGATGAAAGAAATTATTGCAATCAACGGTAGCAGCCCTGCTTTCATCTATTTATTTGCTAAAGGATTCATCGACTATGGGATCTCCCAAGATATTAATGAGGAAAGTGTCAAACGATTATTTGCTCAGTCTTTAATCGGTGCCGCTAAAATGATAACCGACTCCCACCACGATATCGATGAATTGATTAAGATGGTATCATCACCGGGGGGAACGACGGTAGCCGGGCTAACCGCACTCAACGATGGTGATTTACTCGGCACTATCGACAATGCTTGCAACGCCTGCACGAATCGCGCATACGAATTAGGCAAGTAATTTCTACCCTTTAGGAGCTTTCACATAGGGATTGAATAAAAACTTAGTGACAGCTTCAAGCGGAGCAAAGGAAAACCACACTGGAGAGTGAAATTTTTAGTGTGGTTTTCCTAATTACTTTTTATA
>JAAZLM010000028.1 GCA_012799315.1 Clostridiales bacterium
GATATGAATGAAGGATTCCTTAAAATTTCAGCTAGAGCATGGGTCGATTCGGGCGACTACTGGACACTTAATTTCGATATGCAGGAGCTTGTAAAAGATGCATTCAGCAGTGCCGGAATTTCAATCCCATATAATAAGTTAGATGTAAATATAGATGGATTAAAGGAATAAAATCTCCCCCCATTCTGATTAGCATACCAATTGGTAAGCATATCGAATTGGGGGATTTTTCTACCATATTTTATAGCTTAATTTAAAAACATCTTCAAACAAATGCCGGACACCGACAATTGGGCTCGGTATATCAACGCCGATATAGAGTAAAATCGCAGTGACGAATCCAATGGTTAATATAACGGAAAACAATACACTATCCTTCCAACTTCTCGCCCTGATTAAATTCGGGACTTCCCCTAAAATAATGAGCGCAAAGGCGAAGAGTATTAATATTATCATGTTGCCCGTGCCCCCTTTAGCTTGCTATCGATGCTATTTCTTCTTAGTAACATTATAATTACTGTTATTATTGGTAGCAATATATTGAATGTTGAAGAGAAGAATACCGCCGTGCTTGCACCCCAATACGCACTATCGAAGCTATCCGGGTGAACGAACAATACATATGATGTCATAACTGTTCCAAGGGCATATGTGATATGCTTATAGTTTTTCAGTCCAAATATTTGAGATATTGCCTTAACGGTAGCATAGTAAAGGATCGATGCCTTGAAGAATTGTAGTGCAATTAATATTATAGCATATAGAATTTCAGATCGAGTTATAATATCGGCAACGTGAAGGAGCTTTATCGTTTCATAGGTCTGCATTGTTAGGAAAGTTATCGATTCACCAAGCACTGCAATATCCCGCCCGACAATTAACATCAATGTCAATGCGCCGAATAACAATCCCCATAACAGCATTTTTTTGCTATCCTTCGGTCTAGTTAGATTGGGCATCAGCATGAAAAATACAAATATCTCACCGAATGTTATTGCGGTATTAACATGGGTGCATTGGATATATTCTTTCATTGATAGAGATAGAATAGGTAGGAAATTATCAATTTTCATCTCTTTTATTAGAAGTATCGAGTTTGTTACAGTAACAACTGTTGCTAGACATACAATGAGGAATCCGTATGAAGTCGTTGCGCGGATACCTTTTCTGACCGTATATGCACATATGAACACTAATGCAACTGCTATAATCGCCATCGGTGTTTCTGGCAGGACTGCACGATTAGTAAAGACGCAAACATCCCTTAAATTGAGCGTTGTCAATGATAAAAAGTAAAATAAATACAGTAGTGAAATTATCTTACCTACTATCTTGCCAAATACGACTTCATTAATCTCTATAATCGTCATACCGGGGAATTTCTTCATCAGGACATTGAATAAAAGAATGAGGAATATACTCAGCACAAAGGCATTAATTACACATATCCATGTATCGTGTTTTGATATGGATAGAGTGAATTGTGAAAGTAAAGAGGAGCCCTGAACAAATGCTATTATCGCAAATAA
>JAAZLM010000029.1 GCA_012799315.1 Clostridiales bacterium
AATCGCCCTTAACCTTGCCCTACCCGCCTTTAATGGTGGCATCAATGCCATTGCACTGCTGATCGCATCTGGAATTGGTGCGGTATATTCAATCCATGTCGGTAGAAATGAAAATCGCAAAGGGGAGGAGGCTTTCACGGCGACTTTCGTCTTTGCAATTATAATCGGGGTAATTCTTACATTCGTCGGTATTTTCTTCTCTAAAGACCTTGTATACCTACTCGGTGCTAGGGGCAATATGATAGAATTATCGAATGAATATATCAAGACATTACTCATTTTCTCGATAGCATTCATCGTCAACAATATTATAGTATGTATGGTGAGGAATGACGGCGAACCACGTCTAGCAATGATAGCTATGCTCAGTGGTAGCCTATCCAATATCGTGCTCGATTACATATTCATCTATCCGCTCGGTATGGGGATGTTCGGCGCCGCTCTTGCGACGGGGATCGCCCCTATAATTAGCTTAATCATCCTATCCACGCATTTCCTTAGGGGGAAGAATAGCTTCTCATTCGTACGTGGCAGAATCAGTATTCGCAGGATTATTCAAGTGATAACTATCGGGATACCGGCGTCAATAACTGAATTTTCATCAGGTATTGTAATTCTGCTATTCAACCTTGTCATCATAGGCATCACGGGTGAAATTGGCGTTGCGGCATACGGCATTATCGCAAATATATCGTTAGTTTTCATTGCCATTTTCACCGGAATCGGGCAGGGGATTCAGCCAGTAATCTCGACTTGTTACGGTGCTGGACAGAGTAGGAAGATTGACAAAACTCTCAAATATGCAGTAATACTAGCTCTATCACTCGGCATCATATTCTACATAATTTGCCTAGTATTTGCCGATGGCATCATATCCGCATTCAATGCGGAAGGTGATTTGCAGCTACTCGATTTAACTCGTAACGGTATGAGAATTTACTTCTCATCGACTATTCTAATGGGAGTGAATATCGTAATAATAACTTTCTTTTCTTCTATTGCAATGCCCCGACCATCACTAATTACATCACTGCTCAGGGGTATTATTCTGATAATACCTGCACTTTTAATTCTACCTACATTCATCGGTATTAATGGTGTGTGGCTTACCATTCCAATTGCTGAGGCGCTGACCTTGATAATTGGCATATGGCTAATGCTGATATACTTTCATCGGAATAGAGCCTTAAATATCAATGCTGGATAAATGAAAATCCCTGCACATTTAAATGTGCAGGGATTTCTTATATGCTATTTTTCAGTCTGATTTACCGTATGTCTTGGGTTCCTACATACAATGTTTATCGCCTTTAACAGGGCAATATCAATATCGACACTATTCTGCTGGGTGATAGAATCTAACTTGCTAAAAAGCTCCCCGGCTGCGGTATTAACATATTTAGCGGGCAATTGGTTGAGTGCGACCGCCATTATGTCATTTTTGCAATCTTCACAATCGCAACAATCAGTGCTTTCAAGCATTTCATCTAATTTTTGTTGTACGAATTTTTCCATCATATTTATTAGAGCCATAGAATTTCCCCCTTAGCATTATGGTAAGGTTTAAATTTGAATGTGTCAAGGATATTGATAGATTTTATTATAAGAAGTCGAAGAAATTGGCAACTTCAACTATTCTCTATGAGGATTTTTGTGCATAATTTGGTTATGCCTCTACTCCCCT
>JAAZLM010000030.1 GCA_012799315.1 Clostridiales bacterium
GCCATTGTAAAGTGTAGGTATAATGTGTTTTTCTCATCGCACTTCTTCACCCATTCAAGATAGAACCAATGGTAGGGATGTTCGGGATTGCAGTTGAACCACAGTTTTGAGCCGGTTCGGGAACATCTTGCCAGTGCTTGCTCAACAAAGGATCTTGGCATTAATGCGACCTCATCGAGCATCACACCGGCGAGAGTTATTCCCTGAATTAATGAGGCACTACCCTCATCTTTTCCACCGAATAGATGGAATCGGTTTTTGCGTCCTTTAAAGCTAATGTCAATGTAATTCCCCGTATGTTTCTCCTCGCATATAAATCCGAGTTCTGATAGTGTATTCACCAATGGAGTGGTGACATTGCGTTTTAAGGATGTGATTGTCTTACCGCAAATTGCATAGGTTTCGCCGTCGGACGTTGCCATAGCCCACGAAACGAAGGATAGCGACATACATAATGTCTTGCCACTCCTGACTGCGCCATCGCATATAATGCCATCATAATGCGCAGTATCAGGAGAACACCACCAAGTCAATGCCGCCAGTTGCTTTTTAGAAAATGGCTTAAACTTTATCGCCATCAGCAACACCTCTTTTGTCCGAGCTTAATTGTGCACTATTATAGAGTGCAGCGAAAAAGCTATCGGCGGAGCTATTTTGACTAATTTCGGACTGGATCTCCAACAATCGTTCAAGTGCCCTTTGCCTATCGAAAAATTTGATCTCTATACCGCCGCTTTTTGGTCGCTTAATTTCCGACACATTGAATAGATCGAGTTCGCCAATCCTATCACCATTGATTTCATCGCTGAATGCTAGAGTTACTGCATCGTTAATTCCACCGAATGCAAGCCGCTCAAGCCCCGATATAATGAGATCGACTTTCCTCTTTGCTAAGCTGTCGTATTGCGCATTCAGGAATTCACGAATCTTCCCCCTTGAGAGTAGTTTCGCCGCTTGAGTATGCGCATTCCTAATTGGGAAGCCTGCGGCTATCGCTGCTTCCTTTGCATTGCCAAGCATAAGATAGTGATAGCAAAATAGCTTTTCTCTTGAAGTTAGCTCCTTCTCCATTCGATCACGCCTTCCATACCTTACTGAGAGTTGCTCCCTCAAGTAAAGAGGGGGAAATATCTATTGTTGCATATTCTGATGCAACGCAGACAGAATAAATCCGTGGGGGCGAAAGACATAATATATCTCTTGACAAGGGTGGAAATTAGTGATAGACTATAATTGTATAAATAAATACAACGAATTTAAAGTGTCGACGAGGACGGCGCACCGCATTGTTTTTTAAGAGAGATGCTATATTAGCTGTGAGTAGCATTATTAACATTGGTGAATGCCCACCACCTCCGAGCGTGTGTGAAGTTTAATTTGCAATTCTGCAACTGAACATAAGCACAACGGGTACTCCCGTTATAGGGTAATTAATGAGAGTCGGATATTAATTCGACCGAATTAGGGTGGAATCGCGTAGTGATAAGCTTCGCCCCTTTATGGGGTGGGGCTTTTTTATTTTGAATTTATTGAGAGGTGTAAATATGATTAATGTAACTTTGAAAGGTGGAGTGATCAAGCAATTCGATAGCGGAATTACCGCCGCCGAGATAGCGAAATCACTTGGCATGGGGCTATATAAATCTTCCTGCAGTTGTAAAATTGATGGTGAAGTAAAGGACCTAAGGACTCAGATTAATTCGGATTGTGAACTTGAAATCCTAACATTCGATAGCAATGACGGGAAGAAAGCATTCTGGCATACGTCATCTCATATACTTGCACAAGCGATCAAGCGCCTATATCCAGAGGCAAAGCTTGCAGTCGGGCCAGCAACGGATAGCGGGTTCTTCTACGATGTCGATGTTGAAAGACCATTTAGCTCCGACGATCTAGAAAAGATCGAGGCTGAAATGAAAAAGATCGTTAAATCGGGACTAGAGATTGAGCGATTCGTTCTGCCAGTGGATGAGGCAATTGAATTAATGCAGCAACACGGCGAAACATATAAGATCGAGCTAATTAAGGAACACGCCGATAAGGGCGAGCCGATTAGCTTTTATAAGCAGGGCGAATTTGTCGACCTGTGCGCCGGGCCGCATTTGATGAATGTATCAGCGGTTAAGGCGATTAAGCTGTTGCAAGCAACGGGCGCATATTGGCGGGGCGATTCGAGTGGAAAGCAATTAGTCAGGGTATATGGAATATCATTCCCAAAGGCGAGCGAGCTTGAGAAATATCTTGTAAAATTAGAAGAAGCGAAAAAGCGTGACCATAATAAAATAGGGCGTGAGCTTGAATATTTCACAACGGTGGATTATATCGGGCAGGGGCTGCCGATTCTCATGCCTAAGGGGGCAAGAGTGCTTCAACTTCTCCAGAGATTTGTCGAGGACGAGGAAGAGAAGAGGGGATACCTCCTAACTAAAACACCGCTAATAGCTAAGAGCGATCTATATAAAATATCGGGGCATTGGGATCACTATCGTGACGGTATGTTCGTATTAGGTGACGAGGAAAAGGATAAGGAAGTTTTCGCCCTAAGACCGATGACTTGCCCATTCCAATTCCAAGTCTATTTATCAAGACTGCGCAGCTATCGTGATTTGCCACTGCGATATAACGAAACGTCGACACTCTTTCGCAATGAGGCAAGTGGGGAGATGCACGGACTAATCCGCCTAAGGCAATTCACAATTTCGGAGGGGCATATTGCTTGCCGTCCGGATCAGCTTGAGCAGGAATTCGCCGATAGTGTAGATCTA
>JAAZLM010000270.1 GCA_012799315.1 Clostridiales bacterium
CAAGGTTTTGTGCATAATGCACTATATATCACGATGAATGTTGTTAACTTTTTATCTTGATAATTTAAAATGCTAAATGTATAATGTAGATACACTCCAAAATACATATAGCTACATGGAGAATATAGACAAAGGTTATGATGAAGTGAAAAATGACAGAACAGTACATTCAAAAAAGATAATCCCGTTGGTGAAGTTCCTACTTCCCACCCTTACAAATTCTGAAAGGAAAGCGGCTGAGTATATTCTTGACTATCCGCAGGAGGTAGTGGATCTTACACTTGTAGATTATGCCGATCTATCGGGGAGCAGCCAAGCATCAGTTATCCGACTATGTAAGAAGATGGGTTTAAGTGGATATACGGAATTGAAGTCCACCCTTTCACAACAATTGGGGGAGATTAGCGCATCGTATGAATTGACAGGATTCGAAGATGGTAGTTTAGGCAATGATATGATCGAGATAATGGAGAATGTCTTTAGAGTCAATATTGAGATATTGAAAGAAACTTTTGCCCTAGCTAGTGGCGACTATAATAAGGCATTTGAAGCTATATTGAATGCTAATCAGATTTGCTTTTTTGCTATTGGTGATGCAATGGTGCCATGCGAATATGCAAAATTTAAGTTTAGGCGGTTGGGATATATTTGTTTTGTCGAACAAGATAGTGACATTATGATGATAAATGCAAGCCAAATGAAGAAAGGAGATGTAGCAATCGCTATTTCCCATTCGGGGAATACAAGACAGGTAGTCGATGCCATGAAGATAGCCAAAGAGGCAGGCGCAACGACAATATGTATAACAAAAAGAGAGAAATCCGAGCTAAGCGTATATTGTGACATTAAGCTATTTACAGCAACGCCGGATATAAGTGTAGGGCAAGAAATAGTTGCAAGAAGAATTTCAGAACATGCGATACTTGAAGCATTATATTTTGGGGTTCTGCAACATGATGAAGTGAAAAATCTAAAAAAGATTAAAACAACTTCACAAGCAATGAGGGTAAACAAGATATAAAGGTTGACCTCATAAAAAGGGAGGATGCAGAATGTATAAATCATTCAGAGCCGCACTCAGCAAAGAATTAGAAAAATGTGCAAAGCTATATCCGGATTTAGTTGTACTAAATGCCGATTGTGCGAGGGCTCTACAACTTTCTAATTTTACAAAACGATTCCCGGATAGGATGATATGTGTTGGTATAAGTGAGGCAGATATGTTAACGACTGCGGCAGGATTGAGTGCGGCGGGGATGCTCCCAGTAGTGGTAGGGTTCTCAATGTTCACAACTGCAAAGCCATTTGAGCAAATAAGGCAAGCAATAGCATATCCTAATTTGAATGTGAAGATAATTGCTACCCATGCGGGACTATGCGTTGGAAAGGACGGAGCGACACATCAGATTTTGGAGGATATCGCCATTATGCGGACATTGCCAAATTTCAAGATCTTTGTTGCTGCCGATGTGAGCGAAACCTCAAGTGCAATATCGGCAATGCTTCTGCATGACGGGCCAGCATATCTAAGATTGGGCAGGGATATGGCACAAGATATATTTGAAGAAGGTAAGGATGTAAAAGTCGGTGGCTCGGATGTGTTAAGGCAGGGCAAAGATGTTGCCATTGTCGCATGCGGATTAATGGTAGAACAATCATTAAAAGCCGCAGAAATCTTAAAAGCTGATGGAATCGATGCCACTGTTATTAATGCATATAGCTTGAAGCCGCTGGACAGTGCAACTATAATTCAAAAAGCTAAGGAAAACGGTGCGGTGATAACGGCGGAAGATCATTCGATAATTGGCGGATTAGGTGGTGCAGTTGCTGAATTGCTTGCTAGTAGCTATCCAGTGCCAATGGAATTCGTCGGTGTAAAAGATTTATTTGGTGAATCGGGCGAGCAAGATGAATTATATAGGAAATATGGACTAACAGCCGAAGATATAGCCAAGGCAGCACTAAGAGCGATGGATAGAAAAGATAGGAGTGTGCAAAATGTCTAGGCAAATTGAATTTTTACAACATAAAGCTAAGAATATCAGACTCGACATCCTTGAAATGATATATAATGCTAAGTCCGGTCATTTAGGTGGCTCCTTATCAATGGTAGAGGCGCTAGTTGCCCTATATTTCGACGTTATGAATTACGATCCAAAGAATCCAGAAAGGATCGATAGAGATAGATTCGTTCTATCTAAGGGGCACACAGCCCCAGCATTATATGCTACTTTGGCGGCGGCAGGATTCTTCCCACGTGAATGGCTAATGACTTCCTTCAGGGGTATTAATTCAAAATTACAAGGTCACCCGGATATGAAGAAAACGCCGGGGATTGAAATGACTACTGGATCATTGGGAATTGGACTATCGGCAGCGAACGGAATGGCTCTAGCATCGAAAATTAAGAATATACCGTATAAAGTATATTGTATGATTGGCGATGGAGAGACTAATGAAGGACAAATTTGGGAGGCTGCTGCAACGGCATCGCATTATAAACTTAATAATGTGATAGCATTCATAGATGAAAACCGCTTGCAGAATGACGCACAAACATTAGAAGTAAAGGATATGGATAGTCAAATAAATAAATGGGAGTCCTTTGGCTGGCATACCCAACAAATCGATGGACATGACTACCTTCAAATATTTGGTGCAATAGATTACGCAAATATTTGCACAGATCGCCCTTCATTAATAGTGTTAAGAACAATTAAGGGTAAAGGGGTCACTTTCATGGAAAATGCGGTAGAATGGCATGGCAAAACTCCATCTAAAGAAGAATACGAAAGGGCAAAAGCTGAACTATCTTAAGGGGGACATGCAAATGAGCATTGACTATGTAATAGGATGCGATGTTGGTACATCGGGGACAAAGGCGGTCATCACAGATAAGGGCGGGAAGGTAATCGCTCATGCATACAAACCATATGGAATTCTCACACCGCAGGCTCAATGGGCTGAGCAATGGCCCGATATATGGTTGGATGCAGTTGTCGACACAATTACTGAAGTCTCCTCAAAAATAGATCCACATTCTATAAAGGGGATTTGCATTAGCGCCCTATATGGTGGGACAGGTGTTCTATGTGATGGGAATATGACACCGATCAGGCCGTCGATAATTTGGATGGATAGACGAGCGGAGAAAGAGAGCCAATGGGTTAGCGACAATATAGGCAAAGATGAAATATTGAAGGTAACGGGTAACGGCATCGACTCATATTTTGGCTATACAAAAATGTTATGGGTGAAAAACAATGAACCGGAAAACTGGAATAAGATAAAAAGAATTATTCCTATTCACAGCTATATTGTATATAAGCTTACGGGGGAGTTAGTGGTCGATAATTGTTCAGCCGGGAATATCGGCGGAATATATGATTATAACACTAATACTTGGTCAAGCGATATGATGGACAGACTAGGCATTGACATTGATACAATGCCAATGGAATTCAGAAATCCTACCGATATAGCGGGCGGATTGAATGAGGAATTTTCTAGCAGAATGGGGATACCGCCGGACATTCCCATATGTGTTGGTACAGTTGACTGTGTTGCTTCAATGCTTAGTGCTGCAATGGTTAATAAAGGTGACGGAGCGGCGGTACTGGGGACATCTTTGAATTGGGGATTTATACATGATGAAGTTCCCTCGAATCCGGATCTAATATCGATGCCCTACTGCACCGACCCGCAAAAAATGAG
>JAAZLM010000003.1 GCA_012799315.1 Clostridiales bacterium
AGTGGGATCTCTATATCGAGAACTTCTTTAAAAAGCTGCGCTATCATTTTCTCATTTATGCCGATAACATCGTTTGCATCGACGAATGACATCTCAAGGTCAATTTGCGTGAATTCGGGCTGACGATCGGCACGCAACTCCTCATCTCTGAAACATTTTGCGAATTGGACATATCTATCGAATCCCGACAACATCAGCAATTGCTTATATAGCTGCGGCGATTGTGGTAGAGCGAAGAAATTCCCCTTATGCATTCGTGATGGCACGAGGAAATCCCTTGCCCCCTCAGGAGTGGAACGAATTAGAATCGGTGTATCTATCTCAATAAAGCCATTTTCATCATAGAAGTTGCGGATAACTTTAGTGATTCTATCACGCATTATGATATTATCCATCAATTCCGGACGGCGAAGATCAAGATATCTATATTTTAGGCGTAGCTCCTCTTTAACATTGGAGTTATTCGCTATCTCAAATGGCGGAGTTTTCGCCTTTGAAAGAATCCTCAAATCCGTTACGAAAAGCTCAACATTGCCCGTCTTTAAATCGGGATTAATACTCTCCCTCTTGCGTACAATCCCTTTTGCCATTAGCACAAATTCACTGCGGCAAGATTTCGCCTTTTCGAATACTGTCCTATCGGTTTCGTCATCGAAAATTAGCTGGGCAATACCGGTGCGGTCACGCAAATCTATGAAGATCAAATTCCCCTTATCACGGCTGCGTGATACAAAGCCGGCAAGAACAACTTCTTTATCAGATTCGCTAATTTCCCCGCAATAGTGAGTGCGTTTTAAACCCTTCATCGTGTCCATTTACTATCCTCTTTCTTTATAAGAATTCTGCTGCCTCAATCACTTCATCAATATTGAGGTCGGTAGTCAGTGCATACATTGTCGACATCAATAGGTCAAATGTGCATGACGTCTTTTCACCCGACTGCATATTTTTTATCTCAACTTTTTGATTTTCAAGCTCATTATCGCCTATGACGATGGAGAATAATGCACCAAGCTTGTCGGCATATTTCATTTGTGCCCTTAAGCTCCTGTTCATCAGATCGGTTTCGACATAGAAGCCCTCATCACGCAACTGGCGGACAATTGAAGTCGCTTTTAATTTAGCTGCATCGCCCATCGGCGCAATATATAGTTCGCATTTGCGTGGCTTGCAAAATTCAGATCCGGATGCCTCCATCAGCATTATCAGACGGTTAAGCCCGATGGCGAATCCTAGTCCCGGAATATCTTGCCCGCCAAGCTCACCAACGAGCCCATTATATCTGCCACCACCGCATACAGTGCCCTGTGCGCCGATCTGATCAGTGGTGAATTCAAATACTGTGCGTGTATAATAGTCAAGACCACGCACGATCTTAGGATCGATGATATACGGTATATCGGCGGATTCTAAATGCGCCTTGACACTGTTGAAATGCTCACTACATTGATCGCATAAATGATCGAGCATAACCGGTGCCTCTTTTGCAATTGCCTTACAGGTTTTATTCTTACAATCGAGTATGCGCAGCGGATTTTTGTCCATTCTGCCAATACAGGTAGGACATAGTTCACTCTTTCTATCTTCAAAGAAATGCTTTAGTTCTGCATGATAATCTCCCCTACATTCGGGACAGCCAATTGAATTAATCTCAAGCGTGATATTATCAATCCCCAGATTATCGAATAGCTGATAACATAGTGATATAACTTCAACATCGGATTCCGGACCCTCACTACCTAGGACTTCAACACCGAATTGGCGGAATTCACGAAGTCTACCCGCTTGAGGATTCTCATAGCGGAAGCAATTAGCAATATAGCAGGTTTTAACGGGAAGAGCGCCGCCGATTAGCCCATTCTCAATAGATGCCCTTACAACGCCGGCAGTCCCCTCC
>JAAZLM010000271.1 GCA_012799315.1 Clostridiales bacterium
AGCAAGAAAACACGCCGCATGGTATATAAAAGGACATCACAATGCGGCGAAATTGCGCAACCAATGCGGCAGATTAGAGAAGTTCTCCGACATAGAAGAAGTAGCTCAAATCATATTGCAGAGTGAAGATATAGCAGAGTAAACATCCCGACAAAATAAATCCCCATGTGAAAACATGGGGATTAAATAAAGCGATGAATTATCTAGATTCTAGTCTTTTTTCTTAAAAACAATTAATTTGCTAAGCAGATAATTGAGGATTAGCACGACAACATTATCAAGCACCTTTATAACGAATTCTTCGAATTTACCATTGAAGCCGAGCATATCCACGAACAAATACATTATAGATATATCGACTGCCAGGGTAAAAAGTCTTGCAGCGTAGAAGCTACACATCTCTTTAATAAAATTGCTAATGCCCCGTGTGCGACTTTCGAACACCCATATTTTATTCGTGATAAATGCGAATGTAACTGCTAGAATCCAGGCGAAAATATTCGCCCCCACTGTATGCATTGCAAATACATATCTAGCTAGTAGATAGCTAGATATTGATATAACGGTAGTGAGCCCACCAAAGATGAGGTAATTGATTATTTGCTTATTTTTAAGATATAATTGTCTGAGCCTATTTATATTCATATAACCTATTTACCACCTTATATTTTACAATTCCCGATTATTCCAGAGCAGAATTCGCAATGTGTTCAAAGAGGTGATGCCTGCTGAAAATAATGTTATCATGGCGATGTTGCCCGACGATAGTTTGATCCCCGTTAATTGATATATCGCCATTGATGAAATTAAGATGCCGATAATGCTGGATGCGACCGCAATAAAAAGATTAAGCCTTAAGATGCGCATTGCAGATTTTGCAAGCAGTAATGCATCGGCGGCGGCGCATAAATCATCTTCCTTCAAAATAATATCAGCGGCGGAGCGCACACTATCCTGCGAGCTAAATGTAGCAATGCTAAGGCTAGCGGCAGTCAATGCGGGCAAATCGCCATCACACGATCCAATCATGCACACAGTATCGCCAGCATTCTCAAATGCGGCGATTTTCTCCAGCTTTTCACTAGACGATACTCCGTATATAAAAGTATCGATACCTGTTGAGATGCCGTGTTCATCGTCGAAAGGGCTATTTCTACATGTTATCATAACACATCTATAATTATTTGCAACTAGTGTTTTAATTAGCTTGCTACAACTTTCGCTGATCTTTTCACCGAGTGCGATATATCCAGCAATATTCTTGTTAATGGCGATATATATTGTCGTTACAGCATTGTCCGATATTGGCGTTAGATCTTCAAGTCCCGCAATATCCCTTTTCGTCATGAATTCCCTGTCCCCGATTAGCACTTCATCATTGTTAATTGTAGCGGCAAAAGCATCACCACCAAGATAGATACAAGGATTATTATCGCTGACTTTATAGGAATTTTGCAATGCATAGTTGATAATGGCAATAGCGACAGGATGCATCGAACCGCCGAGAGCCTGCGCAGCTAGGGAGGCAACTTGCTCACTTGTATAACCGCCAGCAACTGCAATTTTCTTGACGAAAATTTCATTTTCTGAGATTGCCGACCCGCTGAATACGATAGTATTAACCTTTGCCGCTGATTCAATTGCGGTACCGCTCCCGATATGGGCGTTCAATTGGCTTGCCCGCTTGAATGTCGTGATCACTGTCATTACTGGAGAAAGTATAATAGCGGACGGGCATGAAATTGCTAGAATTAATGCCGACCTGCTGAGTGTAAAGGCAATTCCCTTTCCCGATAAAGCATAGTAGGCAGCACAGCATAGCGTTATAATTATAACTGCTATCGTATATCTTCCGGATAGCCTATCAATTAATGATAGTGATGATCTGCCATCTTGATTCAGGCAATTCCCGATAGTGGTAAGGGTAATCAATACGCAAACGAATTGGAACATCAGGCTATCGACATAGCTAGAATCGCCCGAATAAATCCTAGCCACACTATACAGACTGTATAATATAGATGATATTATACTGATAAAAACTAAAGTATCGGCATTGAAGTATCTTTTTCGGATACTGATTATACCGCTCGTTATTTGGTTAGAGGCAGTGATTAATATAGGTATAATCAGCATTAGCTGTATTATCGAATGTGCAAATGGATTCGCACGGGTGATAAGAATCGGCAGCGGTATCCTAAATCGCAACAAATGGTATATGCTGATGTAGATAATTAGTGCGGATAATATTATTACAGGGATAAGCCACTTACTACATTTGCTTTGATCTTTCATATTCTGCATTACACTCCCTATAAATATTCTTATCTTCATTATGCGTAGATTTCGCTCAAAAATAAACATAATGGTAGGGAAAGTTGAAATACGGCTTGAAAGATAGGTATATCACAGTGAGGAGCGACCTCAAGTCTAATATAGTACTTGCATAGTTGGGATAATTTTGATATTATAAAA
>JAAZLM010000272.1 GCA_012799315.1 Clostridiales bacterium
AAGATCATCCTTACTCTCAAGCAGCTTGATAATTTCAGTAGTGTCGAAGTCCCCTCTAACAAGTAAATTGCCATGCCCTGCGAATTCGACCTCGCCCGACATTAGTTCGCTTGTCAATTCGTACACCGTGTAGAGTAGGGGGGATAGGGCGAGCATATATCCGCCGAGTGTAGTAGCAAGTGATTGCAACATTGCCGGCGACAATTGCTCAAGAGGCACACCGTGCAAATTCTCTTGAAGGAAGTTCTGGAAGAATTCGATGTGTTCGTGCGTTAAATCAAATTCGAGCCTGCAAATGCGATTCTTTACAGAACCATTCGATGCAATCAATAGCAGCAGATACATCCGCCTGCCGGTCGGGATAACTTCAACTTTAGTAATGACGGAAAATTGCGGCGTCAAATTCGTTGTAATGGCGGCGCATTTCGTCACATCTGCCAATGCAGCAGTAGCATTTTCAAGAATAGCCTCATCGGTGAAGTCGCTATCACCTAGCATTTCATCGATCATTTGCATCTCTTTTTTAGTTAATGGATGCGGCTTCATCAATCTATCAATATACAGTCGATACCCTTTAAAAGTTGGCACTCGTCCCGCAGAAGTATGCGGCTGTTCAAGCAGCCCTAACTGCTCAAGTGCGACCATCTCATTACGGATCGTAGCGGAGGAAACGGACAATTCAGGCAATGAAGATAGTGATTTCGAGCCGACGGGCTCACCAGTTTTAATATATTCATCCACAATAGCTTGCAGAATCCTAAGTTTGCGTTCTTCTATGCCTCTATTTTTCTTATTTCGTGGCATCATCATCACCTCCAAAATGAATATGCCAATCCGGTTACGTTAGCACTCTATCAATATGAGTGCTAAATTAAATTTATCACGTTCTATCTATTTTGTCAAGTGCTAATAGAAAAATCATACAATTAGATAGTTTTTCATTCAAATATAGTATGCAAGTTGGAAAAAACGGCAATAGAAATAGCATCGTGATATTTAGCAGTATTAATATATGCAATTGAACGCATAGAAAAAGGCACTTTTATAAAAGTGCCTTTTTGCTTTTATATGTTATTTTTCCGGTGGGATGAATCCCATTCGCTTATATGCTTTTTCAAGTACTCTTGATGAGATAGTGGCTGCCTTTTTAGCACCATCGGCATAGACCGCCTTCAAATATGACCTATCGTTCATTAGTCTATCATAATTTTCTCTAATCGGTGCTAATTCTTCGGCGACAGCCTCACCAACTGCGGTCTTGAAATCGCCGTAGCCCCTTCCATCGAATTCACTTTCAATTTCTTCAAAGGATTTGCCCGTGATAGATGAATAGATCGACATCAGATTATTAATCCCGTCCTTACCCTCACGATATGCCACTAGCGAATCCGAATCCGTCACAGCACGTCTGAACTTTTTGATAATTTGTGCGGGAGTATCGAGAATATCAATGCACAAATTATCGTCAGCGGATTTTGACATCTTCTTAGTCGGGTCGGATAGCGACATTACACGAGCGGTCAATTTAGGAATATAGGCATCGGGCATTGTGAATGTTTTGCCGTATGCGTTATTGAATCTATTGACAATATCACGTGTTAATTCGATATGTTGCTTCTGATCGTTGCCAACGGGGACTAGATCGGGTGAATATATCAGGATATCCGCCGCCATTAGTACAGGATAGGAGAATAGTCCGGCATTAATATTGTCGGAATGGCGAGAAGACTTGTCCTTGAACTGCGTCATTCTTGATAGTTCGCCGAATTGCGTGTTGCAATTGAGTAGCCAAGTCAGCTGCGAATGGGATGGAACATGACTCTGTATAAAAACGATGCTTTTTTCAGGATCGATACCGCAAGCAAGCAAAAGTGCAAAACATTCGAGAGTTTGCTTTTTGAATGATGCTGGATCCTGCCGAATAGTCACTGCATGCATATCGGCAATGAAGAAGATGCAATTATAATCCTCCTGCATTTGCTTCCAGTTGCGGATTGCTCCAAGATAATTGCCGAGTGTGAATATACCCGTCGGCTGAATGCCGCTTAAAATGCGCTTTTTCCTTTGTGGCTTTTCCATATTAAAGTCGTCCTTCCCATATTTTATAAGTAGTGAATTACAGCATTGATTTTGCTACATTTGCAAGGATTTTAACCCCGTCAACAATTTTTTCGTCCGATGGGGTAGAAAAGTTTAGCCTAAAACTTGATGTTGCAATATCTTCACTCACCATGAATGCAACCCCCGGCACAACGGCTACCTTTTTCTTAACTGCATTTTTGCAGAAGTCCATCATATCGATATTGTCGGGCAGAGTCGCCCAGATGAATAGGCCACCCTCCGGCTCAGTGAAAGAAATTGATGTTGGCATCTCCCACTTGAGATTATCAAGCATTAGCTTTGACTTGCGTCTATATATATTACGCAGGTTTTCTATATGATCATCATAGTCATGGATAGTGAAATATCTCTCACATACCATTTGCGCCCAGATATTTGTGTGAACATCGCTAACTTGCTTACACACGACGATTTTTTGTAGGGGGATTGAATTTGCACATACATAGCCGACCCTCATCCCCGGTGAAAGTATTTTTGAGAAGCTACCGCAATATATGACCCGCCCCTCAGTATCGAGTGATTTAATTGGCGGTATATCTTCCCCCGCAAAACGAAGAGCGCCATACGGATCATCTTCAACGATTATAACATCGAATCTTGATGCTAGATCATAGACCGCCTTGCGTTTTTCTAGGCTCATTGTAATTCCCGATGGATTCTGAAAATTCGGAATTAGATATATCATCTTTGTATTGGGATTTGCAAGCAGTGCTTTTTCTAGGCTATCAATACAAATGCCATCGCTTAGAACGGGCACACCGACAAGATTAACATTATTCGACTTAAACGCATTAAGCGAACCGATAAAGCTAGGCGCCTCACAAATTACAGTGTCGCCCTCATTACAAAGAATCTTACATGAAAGTTCAATTGCCTGTTGCGCCCCCGATGTGATAACAACATCATCATCGTTACCTAAGATGCCTTGCTTATCTAAATGGCGGCGAATCCAATCCCTGAGTGGGGGATACCCCTCAGTAAGACTATATTGCAATGCGCCAATAGGATTATTTTCAAGTATCGTGCTGCTAATTGCCGCAATTTCCTCAGTTGGGAATGCTTCCGTTGCGGGATTACCAGCAGCGAATGGTATAACGGATGGATCGGCGGTGAATTTGAGTATTTCTCTAATCGCCGACGGCTTTAAGGAAGATACCCTCCCCGAAAAAGTGTAGTTCATATTATCGCCCTCATTTTAATTTTAATACTATTCCAAACAATCGTAAAAGTAGATGGAAAAATTAAATAGTATATGGTTATCTTATCATAGAAAGCACTAGTTATCAAGTTGTACGACAATAAAAGAATATTTATAGGACAAAAAATATTACTCCGTCATTAATAGTGACAATTGCAAATATAATGAATAAAGAAATGAATTAACGGTAGTAAAAAGGAGAGATTCAATGACCGAAAAGCAAGGACTCTTTAAGAGTTCAATAATTCTCTTTGTTGCAATGATTATAACAAAAGTAGTGGGAGCAGTGTTTAAGATACCGCTTGCTAATATCCTTGGAGGAAGTGGAATGGGATATTTCAGCTCGGCATACGGGCTATTTTGGCCTGTCTATTCAATTGTTGCGGCCGGACTCCCCGTCGCCGTTGTAAGACTAGTGGCGGAGAATTCGGCGAAGGGGAATGTGCGCAATTTAAGGAAGATTAAGAGGGTATCTCTTTTATATTTCAGCCTGGTTGGATTTATCGGCAGTATTGCAATTCTCATTTTCGCCAGAGCATTTTCGAATAACTTGGCGCAGAATCCCAATGCCCATATGGCAGTAATAGCAATGGCGCCGAGTGTATTCTTCTGTTGTGTTATGGCGGTATACCGTGGCTATTATGAAGGGTTGCAGAATATGTATCCCACTGCAATATCGCAGGTGGTCGAATCGCTTGTTAAGGCGGCATTCGGGCTTGGTCTATCATATGCGACATTGCAATACGGGATACGCAGCTATGAGAGGGGCGAATTAGTATTCGGTAAAGTTGCCACTACATTCGAGCAGGCGACTATGCTCGCCCTACCGTATGCGGCGGCAGCGGCGACACTTGGGGTAACGATCAGCACATTCGCAGGGCTTGTCGCCGTCTTGATTCGGCATCGGATATATGGTGATGGCATAAAGGAAAAGGACTTACATAATACTGAGCAGGCTTCAACCGGCAGGGCGATATTTTCGGAGCTTTTTATAACGGCGATCCCCATTGCTATCGGCGCTGCATTCATTAGTATATCATCGTTAATTGATCTAGCTACTATAATAAGGGGGCTAAATGCCGCAATTAAGGCAAGCCCGCACTACTTCACCGAGAAATATGATTTTGCAATAATTGATGGTGTATCACTTGACGAATTGGCGAATTTCATTTACGGATCGTATACCGGCCTAGCATCAACGATAATAGCATTCATTCCAGCAATGTCAACGATGTTCGGCAAGAGCGCATTGCCAAGCCTAACGGCATCATGGTCGGTAGGTAATAAAGTCGCCGTAAAACATAATATTGAGTCGGTACTGCGAGCATCTGCTTTATTTGCTATCCCGGCGGGGCTTGGGCTTTTCGTCATGGCGGAGCCAGCCTTAATGCTGCTATATCCCAATCGCCCGAATGAAGTTAGCATTGCCGCACTCCCACTAGCGGTTATGTCCATCGGTGCGATAATGTTTGCGATAGTGACGCCGGTATTCAGTATGTTGCAGGCAATTGGCAGAACGGATCTACCCGTTAAGCTAATGGCATTCTGCGCTGTGATTAAGCTAATTTTTAATGTCGTTTTAATACAAATCCCGTCAATCAATATCCTAGGCGCCTCAATATCGACAACTATATCCTATACTGTGATCGCCGTAATCGGCATTGCGATGCTACTACATAATGCGGGGGTCGGACTGCGGATTAAACGAATCTTCATACTGCCGACAATTGCAGGGATTGCTTGCGCAATTGGCGCCGCATTGATGAAAAACTCATCTATTCTTGAATTTCATTCAAAAGCTAAAACGATTGTATGTATAGGATTCGGAGCTATTTTATATGCAATTGTACTATTTATTAGTGGTGGAATAAGGAAAAACGAGATATTTGACAAAATTAATTATAAAAAATGAAAATACACTTGAAATATTTAGCGGAATAAGGTAATATGATAAAGAACAAGCAGAGAGCCGCAATGTGAACACCGATGTCGCATTACAAAGGGGATTGAGCCATATGCAGCAATTAATAAAAAAAGAAAAATATACGATATATGATTTGCTGATGATTATGGAAGTTCTCAGAGGTGAAAACGGCTGCCCGTGGGATAGGGAACAGGATCACGGGACGATTAAGAAGAATCTACTTGAGGAAGTTTATGAACTGCTAGATGCTATCGATAAAAATGATGGCGATTCAATGAGGGAAGAGCTTGGCGATGTGCTATTACAAGTTGTATTCCATTCGCAAATAGCGGCGGAAAAAGACGAATTCGATTTCGATGATGTTTCGGACGAGATTTGCAAAAAGTTAATTATACGTCATCCGCACATATTCGGCGATATTAAGGTCGATAATACAGATGAGGTATTGCAGAATTGGGATAGTATCAAGATGCAAACTAAGAATCAGCACAGCTATAGCGAAACATTGCAAGATGTGCCACGGACATTCACCGCACTAATGCGCAGTCAGAAGATTGGAAGTAGAGCGGGCAGAGCGGGCTATCGATATGAAAGCATTGACGGTGCAATGCGTGATTTGAAGAGTGAGTTAAAAGAGCTTGAGCAGGCTATTAATGCTATGACGGCAGGGGATATGCAGCAATGCGAGGAAGAACTGGGCGATTTACTATTCTCATGTGTCAACGTAGCACGGGAGATCGGCATTGACGCCGAGATAGCGCTGAATAAATCATGCGATAAATTCGTCAGCCGATTCTGTGAGGCAGAGCGAATTGCAAATTCACAGGGTAATGATTTGAAGGATTTAAATGCCGATGAGCTGGACAGGCTATGGAAAAAGGCTAAAAAAGCTATAAACAGTGCAGGTAGTAGGGCATTGTTTAGATAAATTTATTGGAGGTAATCAAAAATGACAAAAGCAGAATTAGTAGCATCGATTGCTGAAAAGACAGAGTTGTCGAAAAAAGATTCGGAGAAGGCACTCTCAGCAGTAATTGACACAATAGTTGAGACACTAGCAACCGGTGAAAAGGTTCAATTAGTTGGATTCGGTACATTTGAGGTTCGTGATAGAAAAGCTAGAGATGGCATAAATCCAGCAACTAAAGAGCCAATCAAGATCCCAGCAACAAAGCTTCCAGCATTTAAAGCTGGCAGAGCTCTTAAAGAAGCAGTAGCGAAATAGATTAATTAGATGGATTAAACAAATACGAATGTGATCAATCGACTAAGCCGATCCTCATACGGGTATTGGCTTGTCGATTTATCTTTATATAGGGGATTGTCCCCTTATGCAAATTGGAGGATGGAATGAGACTCGACAAATACTTAAAGATAACAAGATTAATAAAGCGGCGCACTGTTGCGAATGAGGCATGCGATGCGGGCAAAATTGTCGTGAATGGGAATGTTGCACGTGCCTCCTACAAGGTGAAAATCGGCGATGTGATCGAAATCAACATGGGGAAAACCCCTTTAAAGGTGAAGGTAGTGGCGATTAGTGAACACGCAACAAAAGATACTGCCGCCGACAATTACACAGTAATACAGTAGATATATTAATTGAAGATAGAAATAATCCTCCCGACATAATATCGGGAGGATTATTAATTTAAACTAGATTAACCCATTACAACTTCGACTTTATGTGTCTTGCCATCACTGAATACGGGTAGGATATTTCCTTCAATCTCCTTACCGTCGACAGTAATGCTTGCAATACCCTTGCACACATTATTAGGATTAGTAACATTAATATCGTATGTTGCACCACGGAATAGCCTTGATACCTTGAATCCATCCCAATCTTTCGGGATACAAGGATTGATTTCTAGTCCGTTATATTCGGGCTTAATACCAAGAATATATTGTGACACAGCGACAAAGTTCCATGCTGCTGTACCG
>JAAZLM010000273.1 GCA_012799315.1 Clostridiales bacterium
TAATTGGAATATCGCCTCCGATAGATGTCCTTTATACGGTACTCGTCCCTCAACTCCCTCGGGAACAAGCTTCTGATTATTTTCTTGGAAGTATCTATCTTTAGCGCCCAGCGCCATCGCCGCAAGACTGCCCATTCCTCTATATACCTTGAATCGGCGTCCTTGGTAGATTTCACTCTCGCCGGGTGATTCGTCACATCCAGCGAATAGGGATCCTAGCATTACCGTGCTCGCCCCTGCCGCCAATGCCTTTACAATATCACCTGAATACTTGATACCACCATCAGCAATTACCGGTATTCCGTGCTTTGCTGCCGCAGTTGCTACATCGTATACTGCTGTAATTTGCGGTACACCGATCCCAGCGACGACACGTGTTGTACAAATTGATCCCGGCCCGATACCGACCTTGAGCGCATCGGCGCCCGCCTCGATCAATGCTTCCGCCGCCTCCGCCGTTGCAATATTGCCCGCTATAACTGCAGTATTGGGGAATTGCGCCTTAACTTTCCTCACGCAATCGATGATGTTCTGGCTGTGCCCATGCGCACTATCAAGCGCTAATGCATCTACCTGTGCATGAACCAATGCTTGCGCTCGCTCCATCACATCGGCAGTTGCTCCAATTGCAGCACCGCATAGCAGTCGATCGCTTGAGTCCCTCGCCGTATTGGGATATTGAACTGCCTTTTCTATATCCTTTATAGTGATTAGTCCTTTAAGATAGCCATTTTCATCTACTAGGGGTAGTTTCTCTATCTTATGTTTCATTAATATCTTCTTCGCTTCAGAAAGTGTCGTGTCAGCCGGCCCAGTCACTAGATTTTCCTTCGTCATGACTTCATTTATCTTAATATCATAATTTGTTAGAAAGCGTAAATCCCTATTGGTCAAAATTCCGACAAGCTTACCATCCTCAACAATTGGAACACCGGATATCTTGTATTTTGCCATCAATTCGTTCGCTTCATAGACATAGTCCTCCGCCGATAGGCAGAATGGATTGACAATAACACCATTCTCCGAGCGCTTAACCCTGTCTACTTCATCCGTCTGCTCCTCAATTGACATATTCTTATGGATAATACCCATACCGCCCTCTCTAGCAATGGCAATTGCCATTTGTGATTCGGTAACAGTGTCCATTGCCGCTGTCAAAATTGGCGCATTTAGGTGGATATCTTTCGTTAGCTTTGTCCCGACGCTCACTTCATTAGGGTGAACATCACTTTTTGCAGGAATGAGCAGCACATCATCAAAGGTGAGCCCCTCCTTCACAAACTTTTTGTTGAAGTCTGTTTCTAACATTGACACGCACATCCTCTCTATTTGTATTCTTATTATGATACCACTTTAACATAATTTTATCAATAGCCATGACTAACAATTCTTATATGTTTTCCTTATCCCGCTTGTGCATTTAGCTAGTTGCGGCATCGCCAAGCTCTAACATAAATTCAAAGCTACACTTGCCATCATTAATTCCCCACGCATGATAGCGCCCATCGTCAAGCCTTGTGTGTATCTTTAGTACATCGCCCTTTTTCGCTTCGGCAATGAAGTTTATTTGGAATGCCATCCACCGCCGATTAAATACCTCCGGCGGTGCATAGTCACAGGCAATATCGGCATAGACTGCATTATATACATGACCATTTGCATCTATATCGGAATAGAAAATCTCCCTCTTACCGGCGATTTCTGCACCGTCCATCGGGAACTTCCCATGAATTTTAGCATTGACATCTTTTTGCTGATAGTTGAATTTATATGGGTATGCGCTCGGTCTTAATATATGCCTTGTTACCGGATCGACAAGCACCCATGCGCTCATAGCATCAATTTTAACATTGCCGTCTTCATCACGGATCTTGAACCCACGATTGAACGATGCACCACGTTGGCTATTCTCCCATGTCGCCACTTCTATCGTTTCCTTATCACGGGGGAATTCATTTATATGCACAGCAATCCTCGACAAAAGAAAAACCATGTTATTATCCCATAGATGTTGGTGGGAAATACCTCTTTCAAATAGATCCGCTCCGGCTATTTCCGCCGTAAATCTAAGTATTGACGATAGTTTTATATCCTTTGTGTAGTCGCAATCGCTGAACATTAGCCTTCTCACTTCACAGAAGTATCCATCTTTTCTATATTGTTGCATTTAATTACCA
>JAAZLM010000274.1 GCA_012799315.1 Clostridiales bacterium
ATTGGATGCACGCATGAAGCGACAAGACTCCTTGCTCCCTTAACTTCAACAACACAGATGCGGCATGCCCCGATTTCGTTAATTTCTTTCAAATAGCATAGTGTCGGGATATTAATGCTAGCTAGTCGTGCTGCCTCAAGTATGGTGGAGCCTTTTGGTGCGCTAATGTCAATACCATTTATCTTAATATTTACTTTTTCCATTTAATTCACTCTCCTTACCTTACAACGATAGCACTAAAGCGGCATTTCTCAACACAAGCACCGCATTTTATGCACTTATCTTTATCTATAATATGTAGTTCCTTAACCTTGCCAGAGATTGCATCAGCTGGACAAACTCTTGCGCAGGCAGTACAACCGATACATTTATCTTCGATGATTTCATATGTGAGCAGATCCTGACATACTCCAGCTGGGCATTGTTTGTTATTAACATGTGCCTCATATTCATCACGGAAGTATCTGAGTGTTGAAAGAACTGGATTCGGTGCTGTTTGACCGAGTCCGCATAATGAATTTTGCTTAATATATTCACTAAGAGAAACGAGTGTATCAAGATCCTCAGGAACACCATTTCCACTTGTGATTTTCTCAAGTAGTTCGTACAATCTCTTTGTTCCAATGCGGCATGGAACGCACTTTCCACATGATTCTTCTACCGTGAATTCTAGGAAGAATTTCGCAATATCGACCATGCAATCATCTTCATCCATTACAATAAGTCCGCCCGAGCCCATCATTGAGCCGATCTCAATAAGATTATCATAGTCAATCGGTATATCAAGATGCGATGCCGGTATACAACCGCCGGACGGGCCGCCAGTTTGTGCCGCTTTAAAAGTCTTGCCGTCGGGGATTCCTCCGCCGATTTCTTCTACTATATCACGTAAAGTTGTCCCCATTGGAACTTCAACAAGCCCCGTATTATGTATCTTACCACCAAGGGCAAAGACCTTTGTCCCCCTTGATTTTTCCGTTCCCATTGATTTGAACCAATCAACACCGTTGAGGATAATTTGAGGGATATTTGCATATGTTTCAACGTTGTTGAGTATTGTCGGCTTACCAAAGAGTCCCTTTTGCGCTGGGAATGGTGGACGTGGCTTTGGCTCCCCTCTATTTCCTTCTATTGAAGTAATCAATGCAGTTTCCTCACCGCAGACGAATGCGCCCGCCCCAAGACGAATTTCTACATTGAAGTTGAAGTCCGTGCCGAATAGGTTCTTGCCGAGTAGACCGTATTCGTTCGCCTGATCAATTGCTACTTGCAAGCGGTGAACAGCGATCGGATACTCTGCACGAACATATACATATCCTTGATCAGCACCAATTGCATAGCCGGCAATAGCCATTGCCTCAAGCAGTGCGTGCGGATCCCCCTCAAGCACGGATCTATCCATGAATGCGCCGGGGTCACCTTCGTCAGCATTACAGCAAACATATTTCTGATCCGACTCATTCCCACGAGCAAGACTCCATTTAACACCGGTTGGGAATCCCCCTCCGCCCCTACCACGCAGTTCACTCTCTTTAACAATATCAATTACCTCATCGGGAGTCATTTCTGTTAGCACTTTACCTAGAGCGGCATATCCATCATAGGCAATGTATTCATCAATACATTCTGGATTAATTACACCGCAATTTCTTAGAGCAACTCTCTTTTGCTTTTTGTAGAAGTCCGTTTCGTTAAGTGATTTAATTCCATCATCGGTGATAGTTTCATTATAAATTAGGCGCTCAACAACTCTACCCTTGAGCAGATGCTCAGAAACAATTTCAGGAATATCATCTACTGAAATCATTGAGTAGAAAGATCCCTCAGGATAGATAATCATAATTGGACCTAGAGCGCAAAGACCAAAACAACCAGTTTTTACGACTTGCACCTCATCGGATAGCCCATTTTTACCAATCTCCTCATTCAGCGCAGTGATTAATTTTTCACTACCGGAGGAAGTACAGCCTGTTCCACCGCAGACTAAAACGTGTGAACTATAGATACTCTCTTTCCTCCTTTATTTATCC
>JAAZLM010000275.1 GCA_012799315.1 Clostridiales bacterium
TATCGGAAAAGGGGATCCTGCGCTATATCCGCCATTTAGGCTATCTTGGAGTTTTTGCGATGCTGCTAATTTGCACTGTAATTTTCGCAATTGGCAGAGTGAATACAACGCAGTTCGATGAAGATGCAGTGATAGTATTGGGAGGTGGATTCCTAGATGGTGAGATTTCACCGTCGGCGATACGGCGACTTGATAGGGCGGCGCAGTACTATGATAGGAATAACGATGCAATATTCGTGCTATCGGGCGGTAAAACGCAGTGGCAACCAATCGCTGAAGGATATGTAATGCGTGATTATTTGCTTGAACGAGGGATACCCGATGAGCAAATCCTAGTTGAAGATAGTGCTATGAATACGAGCGAAAACATTGCAAAATCAAAGGAAATACTTGATCAAACCTTTTCAGAAGATTATACAGTATGTATAATAACGAGTGATTATCACGGATACAGAGCGGTAGCATTGGCGGATGGTAGCGGAATCATTGGTGCTAAGCGATATCTAGCCAGGACGCCGGACAGGCTGATACCGCCGGCATATTTGCGGGAGTTATGCGCAGTAATTAAATTCTGGATAATGAGATGAATACTAATACACTATTGAAATTTTAATCAGATTGAAAGGATAGATTTATATGAGGAGTCAATTGGAGCAGATTAGGGAGCAAGCGACTAAAGAACTGGAATTAATCGGCGATATAAAAGAACTGGACAATCTCCGTGTTCGCTACATCGGGAAAAAGGGCGAGCTAACAGCGATATTAAAACAAATGGGCAAGCTATCGGCAGAGGAGCGCCCCGTAATTGGGCAGCTTGCGAATGAGGTTAGAAATAGCATTGAAAAGGCTATTTCCGTAAGACTTGGCGAGTTAAAAGCACAAGCAGTTGAAAAGCAGCTAATTAGTGAGGCAGTCGATGTGACGATGCCGGGTAAGAAGCCCGCTATCGGGAAAAAACATCCGCTAACTACCGTGATGGAAGAAATCGAGGAGATTTTCAGCGGTATGGGATTCGACATTGCCGAGGGGCCAGAGGTTGAATATGATTATTATAACTTTGAGGCATTGAATATACCAAAAAATCACCCTGCACGGGACACGCAGGATACATTCTACATCACTGATAATATCCTACTTAGAACACAAACTTCGCCCGTTCAAATTAGGACAATGGAGAATCAGAAGCCACCAATACGCATTATAGCACCGGGCAGAGTATATCGTTCCGATGCTGTTGATGCGACGCATTCGCCAGTATTCCATCAGATTGAGGGGCTTGTAGTAGATAAGGGCATCACCATGGCGGACTTAAAAGGCACATTAGAAATTCTTGCGAAAAGGCTCTATGGCGATGATGTCAAGGTAAGATTTAGGCCGCACCACTTCCCATTTACTGAACCATCGGCGGAAATGGATGCAATGTGCTTCTCCTGCCATGGTGAGGGTTGCCGACTATGTAAAGGCGAGGGATGGATCGAGATACTAGGATGCGGCATGGTACATCCAAAGGTGCTGAAAAATTGCGGCATCGACCCGACCGAATATTCGGGATTTGCATTCGGGCTTGGGCTTGAAAGAGTGGCAATGCGCCGTTATAATATCGATGATTTAAGATTGTTCTTTGAAAATGATTTGAGATTTTTAAAGCAATTTTAGGAAGGGAGAACGAAAATGAATTTATCTATGAAATGGCTCAGCGAATATGTTGATATAAATGCCCCAATGCGGGAATTCGTGCATGATATGACTATGTCAGGCTCAAAGGTCGAAGGATATGAAATTGAGGGAGAGGGCATAGAGAAAGTCGTCGTGGGGGAGGTTCTTTCAATAGAAAGAGTGCCCGATTCCGACAGGCTTGTTCAGTGCATGATAAATGTTGGCGATGCCGAACCGATCCAGATTGTGACGGGCGCCGATAATGTGAATGTAAGTGATCTTGTTCCCGTTGCGCTCGATGGATCGACATTGCCGGGCGGCAAGAAGATTAAAAGGGGCAAGCTAAGAGGAGTCATGAGTTATGGAATGCTATGCTCACTAGATGAACTAGGATTAACTATTAATGACTTCCCATATGCAATTGAAGATGGAATATTTATATTAAGTGACGATCCAGAATTGAAAAGCAGCATTCAAA
>JAAZLM010000031.1 GCA_012799315.1 Clostridiales bacterium
ACTTTCGGTCTAAATGTGTAGATATTAGGCGAAAATGCTGATATAATAGAATTAAGTCTATTTTAAGGAGGGCGGAAATTGCCTAAAATAAATACATATATAAAAATCCCAACAAAGATAATCGCCTTAATCGTGGCGGTCATAATTTCAGCATTCCCGTTCGTCGGGTGTGCGGATAACGATGAAAGCTCATCGACGGTGGCGACAACGACTACAACGACGACTACCGCACAAACTGAAGAACCTCCCCCACCCGAACCTCAGCCCGATTCCGTTGTGAGGATTGTGGCAGCGGGCGATAACTTGATACATTCATCAATTTATAATAGGGCGAAAAGGGTGGGCGAAAATGGCGGCTATAATTTCGACTTCCCCTATGAGCAGATTCTCGATTATATTTCAGTGGCGGATCTTGCCATATTGAATCAGGAAACGATTGTCAATGATGTGTTTGAACCATCGTCATATCCTCTATTCTCATCCCCTGTCGATCTGGGCGAAAAGATGCTTTCAATGGGATTCAATGCTTTTAGCATAGCGAATAACCATGTTATCGACAAGGGCGAAAGGGGATTAATTGCGACTCTCGACTACTGGGATAGTAAAGATGTTCCCGTCGTTGGTGCGTATCGTGATGAGGAAGATATGAATAACATTCGCACTAAGACGATTAACGGCATTACATTCTCTTTTCTTGGCTTTATGGAACATACTAACGGGCTGAGCCTACCCGAATCATCACCATGTAAGATAATTTACACGCATGATATTAATGGCATGAAAAATCAAGTTGAATTAGCTAGAGAAGTATCCGATGTTGTGATTGTCAATATCCATTGGGGCGTTGAAGTTTCAAATACAATTACGGATCAGCAGCGCTCACTAGCTCAGGATCTTGTCAATTGGGGCACCGATATAATTATCGGCACACAGCCGCATACAGTCCAGTCAATGCAGTATCTCAAGAAGCCGAGCGGTGACGATGCCTTTGTTTTCTACTGTCTTGGGAATTTCATCTCTGCGATGAGCAATCCGAAGGCGATGGTTGGAATGCTCGCCGATTTCAATGTTGTTAAGAATGGTGATAGTGGCAAAATCACGATCGAAGATGTTAAGGCGATCCCGCTCATAACTCAATTTGAGGCTAATTATAGGGATGCACGAATTATTCCATATAGTAATTATACGCAGGAGCTAGCAAATTTACATGGGCTGCGTTATTCAAACGGGTTTACCATGGATTTAGTCAACACTATTATAGATGAAAACATACCTGAGGAATTCCTCTTTATAGAATAAATTTCTGCTACATAGCATGAAGATAGCCCCTCTTTTTTAAAAAAGAGGGGGCTATCTTCTATTTAGATTTCGTCTATCACGAATTAGAAGTTTGGTAACTCATCAAGAGTTATCACTGTTTCATGATTATAAATCTTTTTAACCATGTCAACCTCCGTATATAGTCCGTTGAGGTTATAGCCATCAAAAATGAAGTCGCCATACCAAACATTGAACCATGACCAAAATACATTATCACGGCTTAGTAGATCCGGATCGGGCATGACAGCATTCTCACTGAGTGCCACCATCTTATTCCCTTGCGAATATTCAACTGCTTCTGCAAATTTATCAGTTTGCGGTGAATAGTTGTGATATTCAGCATATACGTCATAGCCGACAATGTCACAATACTCATCGCCAACATACCAATCGGCATTTTGAGCATTCCATACCCAGATTAAATTGCCAAGATTATGGTAGTTAGTCTGTCTTTCATACATTGTTCTCCATAGCCATTTATACGCATCTGCGCCAGCACTTCCCCACCAGAACCATCCGCCGCTAGCCTCATGTATAGGGCGCCATAGAACGGTGACGTTGTTGCGTTCAAGCTTTGCAAGTTGCTCGGAGATCGCATCAATATCATGAATTAGTAAGTAGCATTCTTCTGAGATTTGTCCACTTTCATATAGGCTCTTAACCTCGGACAATGGCATATTAGCAACATCAATAGATGTCACGCCCTTAGCTAAATCAAAGTCGGTATCCTCGGTGTAGAATGCATGAGGGCCTTTTGGCGAATGCCAATGCCATGAGAACGAAACAAGTCCGCCCTGATTCGACCAATCGATTGCAAGCTGTGTTTCATCTTCACAATGCCAATCCGTATTAGGTGACATGAATATAAAGTCGAATCCTCTTAGCGCTGGGAGCTTGCCCGTTTCTCTATAAATAGCCTCAA
>JAAZLM010000276.1 GCA_012799315.1 Clostridiales bacterium
GATAAATTCGTTGCACAAGCAGCTGCCATGGTAGATCCGCCCACTCCGCCACTGCAAGAGAAGAAAGTTATGGTTTCAGTGTCGGAATTCTCGAACTTAACTCCAGTAATTTTTGTTGCCTTTTCTGAAAACAAGCTTAATGCTTCCTTATAAATTAAGTCAACTTTTTGGAATTTAGCTATAATGCGTTCGCCTTTATATGAATCAATTTCCTTTGCCTGTGTTAGATAAGCAAAAGCACATCCTTCAGGTAAATTCGTAACGTCAATATCGAATACTTCTTCCGCTATTAAAACATCGATTCTTTTACTGGTAATTACTTCCATAGCTATATTCATATCAGTAAAAGTATATAGTTCGACTTTGTCCGCTAATTTATTGTTAAATACTGATGATATCCTCGATAAATAATTTTCATCGCGATCTAAAATAGCTAACCTAATTCTTATCATGTCAATCCCCCAAAAAGTTTAAATCTCATTAACTAATAGCATTGATTCTTCCACTATAAGGCACAACCATCATAGTTTTTATGAACTTATGTATTATTTAATCAATATAAGGTAAATTATATGTTAACTATAATAATAAAACCATACCATAATATAGCTTCTATGTTAATAGCCGTTTATAAATGCCTTTTTGTGTGGTATGTTGTGTTTTTTTGTTATTCAAGATTCCACAAAAAAATAGCTAGCTGCAATTAATGCAGCTAGCTGTTTATAATCTTCTATTTAGTCAAGCGGATATTCCTTTAAGTTGGGTAGTTCATCAAGTGTAATTGTTCTTTTGTGATTATATATCTTAATTAGTTTTTCCGCCTCGGTATATTTTTCACTATATTTACTCAGTCCCTCGGTCTCAAGAACAAAATCGCCCTCCCAAACTGCGAACCAAGACCAAATCGCACCATCTCTGAACATTAGATCAACATCGGGAATTACACCATTCTCGCTTAGTGCAATTACCTTTCTAGAATCGGTATAGCTTACAGCTTTATTGAATCTAGGTTTCTGCGATGAATAATCATGTTCAGGCGGATAGATGTCCTCACCGATCATATCAACATATTCATCTCCTGGGTACCAATCCCCATCCTGCCCATTCCATAGCCAAATTAAATTGTTGATGCCGTGATGTTCTGTTAATCGGCGATACATTGTTCTCCATAAGTCCTTGAATGCTTGCGGGCCGGATGTTCCCCACCAGAACCACCCTCCGCTCGCTTCATGCAGTGGTCGCCATAATACGGGCACACCAGCATCTTCAAGCTTCTTTAGCTCCTTTGCTATGGCGTCAATGTCGCTTATCAGCAAATCATATCCATCGGGATCTCCACCATTCATTATCTTACCTAAATCTATGAATGTCCCCTCTTTGTAAAATCCCTTCCACCATGGGTTTTCATCAGTTTTATATAGGTATTTCGACGGTGCATTCCAATGCCATGCAAATGTGACGATTCCGCCCTCTTCCCACCAATCAATAGCATTGTCAACGTCATCCGATTTCGATCCGTGCAGCCTCCTCGATGGGCTGTATTCTATTAAGTCGAATCCGCAAATTGCCGGGTATCTCCCCGTCGTATTAGCTATCGCCTTGAATTCCTTTGATTTCTTAGCATTTCCCGCATATTGCCCCGTCAAGACATATTCACCATAAGAATCATCAAGATATTTCATTAATCTTTTCGCATTATCACTTGCATTCTCGTTAATCAGTTCCGTCTTAACATCGTATAAATCGCTCGGCATATCTTCCCCCGGCATTATCTTAACACAGTCAAGATATGTCCATCCCCAACTTTTCTTGACAGTGATTTTACGCTCGCCCTTTTCAATATACATTCCTTCAAAGGCAAATTCCTGCCAACCACGTTGCTGCTCTGTAACTAGGCTCCCGATAGGATTGCCGTCAATGAGAACGTCATTCTCTTTAAATTCGTTATTACTTGCATTGCGAATCACTATATTATATAGCCCCGTTTCAGGGAAGTCGATTGTGACAGTCGCCGACGAATTCTCCGACTCCATATCGACATATCCGCTCCCCGAATAGCCACCTAGCGAACTTAATATATTCGACTCGACTAACTCACCGTCCTCGAATTCCGCCACTGCGTTGAAATCTATGCTTTTAGCAACCTCCATATCCTCCGGCAAGTCAAATTCCTCCTTAACTACTACTGGTAATGTGCCGTCATCAGCATTATCCTGACTTGATAAATCCCCATCTTTAACGCAAGATACTAGTAGCGATGACATTATAATACTTGCTAATGAAAGAGCCAAAAGTCTTTTAATTAACTTCATTAATCTATCAATCCTTCCGTCTATAATTCGTATGTTGTAATCGTTATATGTTTCTAGCCGATTCCAATCCATTATAACATAAAATTCTGCTTTTGCACATAGTTTTTAAGCTTTATTATGCAACTTTCTATTTATTTTCGATAAATTTTAGTTAAACCTTTTTATTGATTTAGTTAATTTCTTAAGCTTATAATAGCTTGGCATAATTTTAGCATATGAAAGCCGCATAGATTTTTAATCTATGCGGTGTATTCTCTATATTATGTAATGCCAATATTGTTGCGGCACTAGTTCTATTTTTTGCGTAGGTCGATAACTCGTTTCGCCTTACCTTGGAATCGTTCAAGCGTCTTACCATCGACAAGCGAAACTTTTGTATCAATGCCTAACACGGTGCGAAGATTATGCTTAACCTTATTTTGCAAGTTCTCTAGTTCGGCATATCTTTCTAGCAATGAGCTATCGGCAAGTTCGCATTTAACTTCTAAAGTATCGAAATACCCTTCTGTTTTGACAACAAGTTGGTAGTGCGGTGCAATTTGCTCCATTGACATTAACACACTTTCAATCTGTGATGGGAATACATTCACGCCACGGATTTTGAGCATATCATCGCATCTGCCCTTGATTTTATCCATTCTAGCATGGGTTCGACCGCATTCGCACTTATCATAATTAATTCTGCTTATATCCCTAGTGCGGTATCTCAGCATTGGGAATCCCTCTTTGGTCAATGTCGTCACCACTAATTCGCCTGTTTCACCCCTGGGCAAGGTCTGCGCCGTATCCGAATTGATGATTTCTGCAAAGAAATGATCCTCTGCAATATGCATTCCATTCCTGAATTCACATTCGCCCGAA